>JAJZHP010000116.1 GCA_021804355.1 Pseudomonadota bacterium
GGCAGAATAACCCGGAATCGACACCTGCTACGCCGCGTGTTGTGAATGAGGCTGCGCCTGCATCGGCGTCCACGACATCACCGGGAACCATGCTGATACCGGTGGCCTCCCTGTCTTCGCTTCCCATGAATGCTTCGTTAAATCAGCGCAAGGCGGTGCAAGCCTATCAGTCTGTACAACGTTTGGCACGAAGTTCGGTGGAGGTCATGGGGCTGGATGCCAGCGCATGACGCAGCAAGATCGTGTGCGCTGTCTTTGTTATGCTCCGGAGGTTGCTGCTGATCGGGCTGCTTTCATCGCTGAGCCATTGCAGCTTGAAGCCTTACAGGTGGTTAATTTTCGGGATTATTGTCGCCATCATCCTGACCTAGCCTGTGTCTTGTGGCTGGATGGTGATGGCTTGGCGTTGCGTGAAGTGCGCCCTGATGCCCCGGGACCTGTGCGCGTCGATTTTCTTGAGGCTGGCATGACCTGGAGGGTACAGCATGGCGGAGGGGCCGGGGAGATGATAGCACGTGCCTGCGGATTACGCCGACAGGCAGGGCTTACCGTACTGGATGCCACGGCGGGACTGGCTCGCGATGCTTTCTTACTGGCCAGCCTAGGAGCCCAGGTCTGGATGTGTGAGCGTTCGCCACTCATTTTAGCCTTGCTTGAGGATGGGTGGGTGCGTGCAGCCAGGGAGCCTGCTTTGACCGAGGTACTGGGTCGTATGCATCTTTTACCCGGTGATGCACTTAGCCTGATGCAATCCGCTGAGTTGCCTGCCATCGATGTGGTTTATCTGGATCCTATGTTTCCACAGCGCGAGAAATCAGCGCGTGTCAAAAAAGCGATGGCTGCTTTTCAGGGACTGCTGGGGGAGCGTGATGATGGCGCTGCTTTGTTAGCCCCTGCAAGGCAGCTGGCGCGACGGCGGGTCGTGGTTAAACGTCCGCGTCTGGCGCCTCCTTTGGCGGATACACCTCCGCATGAGACAATTTCGGGCAAAAGCAGTCGGTTCGATATTTATTTCCCTAACCAGTCTTTAAAAACGGCGGTGCATAGTTAGGTGCCAGGCTGGGGTATTGTTCCAGAGTATGTTGGTTTTGTCGTGTCGCCAGATACGACGGCAGGTGGCAGCTAAAGTAATTAGATGATGGAGATTGGTTTTTCGGTATGTCGTGGAGCGATTAAGGGCAGGATGAGGGTAAAGGTGGTGCCTTGGCCCAAGATGGATTTGACGTGAATTTCTCCCCCTAGTGTGGCTGTGACCAGGTTATAGCAAATATGAAGTCCTAATCCGGTGCCGCCGTTGCCCATGCGTGTTGTAAAAAAAGGTTCGAATAAGCGTTTGAGATTTTCTTGCGGAATGCCGTCGCCATTGTCGGTAAACGTGATGGTGACCTGATGGGCTACGCGATGAGCAGCTATGTGGATACAGGGTTGATCGGTGTTTCCTGAGTCAAAGGCATGCAACAGGGAATTATTGATAAAGTTACTGAATATCTGAATCAAGGCACCTGGATAACTGTCCATGAGGATATCAGACTCGACGTCCAGGACGATTTGTACATGATGTTTGCGGTAGGTAGGTTCCATAGAAGTGATCGTTTCATGGACGGTACGCTCTAAGGGAAAACTACGTCGTTGATCGCTGATCTGATCGACGGCGACCTGTTTGAAGCTGCTGATCAGGGACGCGGCTCGGTTAAGGCTGCGAATCAGTATATCCAAAGATTGCTGATGTATTTCCAAAAGCGACATAAAGTCGGTGCGGCTTATATTGCCAACTTCCGCACGGGCTTGGAAGGAGCGATCCTGTTCGTCCATATTGGTAGCTACGAGGAGAGCGTTGCCCAAAGGCGTATTTAATTCATGGGCGACCCCGGCCACCAGTTGCCCTAGTGCCGCCAGTTTCTCCGACTGAACTAATTGCTTCTGGGTGAGTTGCAAGTCATCAACCACTTTTTGCAAGCTGGAATTAGCTTCGCGTAACTGCTGTGTACGCTGTTCTACATTTCTTTCCAGGGAGGCATTGAGCGTTTGAGTTTCGGCACGCGAGGCCAACAAGGCTCGCCAACGCTCTTCTACCGCATCCGTCATGCGGTTAAACAGGATGGCCAGGCGTGAGAGCTCATCGAGATTATCGATAGGAACCCGTCGTGAGTAATCGCCGTTGGCGATATCCATAAAAGCCGCATTCAAATTGCGCAAGCGTTGCCCCAGGCGATGTCCCAGCAGCGTAATGCTGAGCAGAGCCAGGATCAGTACCAGGGTCAGGCCCAGGCTGGCATTGCGAATCAGGGCTGCACGATACAGGGTCATATCGGTGGTTTGGTAGCCGTATTGCAGATAGCCGATATCATCGGTGTTGAAGAGTATGCGCTGACGCACATGAATGATGTCAGGGACGGTTTTCAGGGAGTCAGGATCTTGCGGGGCAGGCAGAACCGAAGGGACATCGCCTGCTTTTAACATGATCTCATGGCCGTTAGAAATGATGATATATTTAATCAGGCTGCTATGGCTGCCGACCAGTTCACTGAGATAATCCTGCAGGATATGGACCTGGGTGTCGGTGGCATAAGGTACAATGGCGAGATTTAACAGCTGTGAGGTTTCGCTCAGTGATAGTCGTACCTGTGATAGGGTAGACTCGCGAATGAAATGAGCCATGGACCAAATCAATACCCCGATAATAGCCGTCAGCAGGCTGATGCCAAACAAGGTGATTTTAAGTTTGAGAGACCACGATTTAAACATCCGCAATCCGGTTTTGGGTGATTTGTCATTTAGTCTAGACAATTTGTGTGGATATCACCCGATTACGAACTATGAATTTCTAGAAGTGCCTCATGACGAAGCCATCATCGGTTCAGTTGTGCAAATCCATAGGTAAACATGTGCATCTCCTGGGGAAGTGGTCATGGACAGTATGAGCAGGGTTGAGCAGCAAGGCCGGTTTTATGCTTTTATCCTCGTGGGCATGGTGACCCTGATCTTGATCGCTGCAGGCATGACAGTTCCTTTACTGTCCTTGATGCTGGCACAAACGGTTATGCGTTTGATGCGACAAAGTGCTTTGGGGCAGTGGCAGGGCAGGAAGGCACTGGGGGTATTCTTGTTGCTGTTGGTTGCCTTATGCATGGCGCTTCTGTTTACAGCGGCAGTCAATGCCGTACTCGGGAGTTCTGCGCGTATGGAAGAGTTGCTGGTACGGGTAGGCAGTATTTTGCAGTCACTGCGCCTGCGTTTGCCGGGTTCACTGGCCGATTATCTTCCGCAGCAACAGGATCTTTTGGGCATGATAGCCAAAGGGGTCAGTCAGCATGCTACCGAGCTCAGTGCCTTAGGTTTGGGCACGCTGAAGCATATGGGTTATCTGTTGATAGGCTTGTTAATCGGTATCCTGATGTCGCTGGATCATGATGGATTCGAAAGTAAGGTAGGACCTCGTACGCGTCGATTATGGCAACAATGCCATGAACTGCGCATGAGTTTTGCGCGCATTGCTGCTGCCCAGGTCAGGATCTCCCTGATCAATACGATGTTGACGCTGATCTATCTGCTGATAGCTTTACCTTTGGCTGGTATTCATTTGCCATTTTCCAAGACTCTGGTGTTACTGACATTCCTGGGAGGGTTGATTCCTATCCTGGGTAATCTGATCTCAAATACGGTTATTCTTGTTCTGAGTTTGGGGATTTCCTTACCACTAGCAGGTGTCTCCCTGCTGTTTCTGGTTCTGGTGCATAAGTTTGAATACTTTATCAATGCTCGCATTATGGGGTCGAGTATTCATGCTCGCGCCTGGGAAATGCTGCTGAGTATGATTCTGCTGGAGCGCTTCCTGGGTTTGTCCGGTGTGGTCATGGCGCCTATTCTGTATGCTTGGTTAAAGCAGGAATGGATGGCCTGGGATACGCATGGGATAACCAACGATGACTGCGGTGCAGAATCAGCAGAGCTCCCAGCATGGGAGCTGCGATCTCAGGATAAGGCGTGTAACGAAGATAACCCGTAATCCAGCTATGGTCTTCGCCCATCTGCAATGAAAGGCGACTTTGTGTGTTGAGCGCAGGGCCGGCATGGAAGGTCCATTGGCCTTGCAAGTTATGGCCATGATCATCCTGGCCCTGAAATATTATCGCAGAGGGTGTCGTTTGCAGGATAAGGTGATAGCTGCGCTGCAAAGACAAGAGGCCAAGCCTGATGTTCATGTTCCAGTCAGTGTGTTGCAGGGCTCCTTCCTGTCGGCTGCGCACCCCTTTCAGAGCATGCAGAAACTCGGGGTATCGAGAGAATTGACCTAGTTGGCTCATGACCGATGAAGGTGTAGCCGGGAAGGATTGATCTACACTGATCCATGGCTGCGAACGAGCCGAGCCTGGTCGTGCTGACCAGGGATGAATACGCACACTACCTTCCATAAAGGGAGGTGGCTGGGGGGACGTGGATCTCACGGGGAGGAACATGGACTGCCGCTTAGCTTCCATCACTGTGCTGACGGCCAGCCAGGGCAAGGCACGCGAAAGCTCTGGCTGTGTTTGCTGCAGTAAGCGGATGAGCCATGATTGCGTACCCAGATCACTCCAGAGCGTAAACACCCACAAGGCATGATGTGGATCCAGGGGATAGATTTCGGTTCGGCTCAGACTGGCGCGAATATCACCCTGCTGCAGTTCGGTCAACCATTGACCTGCAGCCAGGGCATGACGATGCCAGCGCATATGCATGCGCCAATGCCACCAAGGTAAAGGATAATCTTGAGTTTCCAGATAATACTGATCCTGAGCGATGGTTTGTCGTTGTTCGATGTGTAAGCGTATACCCTGGCCCAGGTTGGCATCCTGGGGTTGTGCCAGTTCATGCTGCAAGACTTCAGCTGAGACAGGCAGGACCAGGATGCCTGATACAAAGCGCACTTGACGAAATAACTCAGGATGAGGGCGGTCAGCGATCTCTATATCGTGCAGGTTATGGGGTAATAGCAAGAGGTCAGCACCTGCCAGGTTGGCAGCTTCCATGGGAGTGAGGCCCAGGTCGGCCAGATCAGGAGCATGCTGCCATGGAGGTTCCTTGGCTATAGCAAAATTAACCAGCGTTAGTCCTAGGCAGACTATCGCTGTGACGGGCCCTGGCAGCAGGAAGCTCCAGGAAATCCTCAATTTGTGGCCTTTTGCTGATGGCATCAATATAACCCAGTTCGATCAAGGCCTGACAGTATTCTGCCTCAAAAAGCAGGTAACTGAGTACTCCTGCTCCCGATTTATGTGTGGCGCCGGCGCCGTTAACAAACATTCTGATACTGGAGGGTAGTGCATTGACGTGCCGTAATGCCATGGTTTCAATGACTTGACCGGGAGGAGAAATGCTAAGCACTTGGACTGGTTTGAGCGAAAATCCATCACGGGCGCGGACTTCTTCAGGGATCAGGCTGATGGTGTGGTTGACCCGGTTGAGGCGTTCTAAGTCACCTTCGAGGGAGTCGACGAAGGAACTGGCCATGACATGGCCTACGACCTGGGCAATACTAGGATACTGACTCACCTGTTCACGTGTTTTTCGGTTGTTCTGGCTACTGACCCCGATGACCAGGACACGGTCGGCACCCAGGTGTAAGGCTGGGCTGATCGGGGCCAGTTGTCGTACCGCTCCATCGCCAAAGTACTCACGATTGATTCTGACCGCCGGAAATATCACAGGGATAGCGGCAGAGGCCATCAGGTGTTCGAAGCTGATCTGCGTTTTGCTGCCTATGCGTCGTGATCGTTTCCAGCCGTCAAGCTGATCCTTACCTTGGAAAAAACTCACCGATTCTCCGGTGGTGTATCCAGAGGCAGTAATAGCTAGAGCATCGAGATGACCTTGATCCAGCATGGTGCTAAGTTTGCTGAGATCAAGGTGTCGCTCAAGGAGGGTACGCAGGGGGCGGTTGTCAAGCAGTGATACCCCATGATTTTTTCCAAGACGACCAATGAGCAGAGTCGCTAAAAAGCGCAGAGCGCAAGCCCATACGCCGGGTAAATCGGTACGATAAACCTGACGCGTACTGAAATTTGCCCAGATATTTTCCAGAAATTGCACGCCGCTCTGGAAGTTATCGGCATGGGTGGCAATGCCTGCTGCATTCAGTCCTCCCGCTGAGGTGCCACAAATCGTGCGAAAAGGATTGCTGGCTTGTGCAGGTAACATCTCCGCCAGCGCTTTAAGCACCCCGACCTGATAAGCAGCGCGAGCGCCTCCTCCGGAGAGTAGCAAGGCGATGTGGGGCGGGTTTGAGGGGGTGGTCATGGCGGCTCCGTCAATTTTTTGGCGAGACGGGGTTGTTGGGCGTGAGAGGAAGAAAGGGTGCAAGTTTCCCCAGACAACGAACACCACCACGATACATGAAAGCTGGGGAGGCCATAGGCGATCCTGAGTGTTGGTTGATTCCAATCTTATAAGGGCAGTGTAGCAGGCGCAGAAAAAAGCTTCATCGCTTAAAGCCGATTTAAGGGGACTGGGTACGCTGCATTTCACGCTGAAGCTCAACGATAACTCGGGACAGGGAGCGTCGGTGAGCCTGGGGCAAATCATGAAAATAAATACCGAGTACGGTTTGGTTGGCGCGCCGGTCATGACTGAAATAGCGTAGCTCAGCCTTGAAGTCGAGCGTTCCATGCGGCAGCAACAAGTGTCCAGCACTTAAGACTTCACCCAAGGACAGGTCCATCAGGATGCCGGGGACGACGACGCGCATGCCGGAGAGGGACAGATCCATGAGCCTGCCTTTGATGAGGCCATCGGATACACGCCTGAATGTCGTCAACAGCGGTGGATGCGCTTTAATAGGGACCCGGAATTCTTTGCGTTGCTGACTATAGTGGATATGTGCAGGCAACTTCAGGACATGAAGCGTTTCGCCATCTTCTTCCCGGCTGCTTAGCACTTCACTCTGAAAACTCCAGCGTATACCCTGCAATCGACCTTGCAGGAGCAGGATCATATCGGGATATACCTGCGCGTTGCATGATGACGGTGTCAGGCTGTCCATGATAAATTCATGTTCATGGACAGCGACTAACAAGCTGCTGGCCTGCCAGCGGTTAGAGGAAACGGTCATGAACGAGCGCTCTGCCATGATGTCTTCTAATAACTTGACCGTGGCTGCTGCTTTCTTGTTGGGTTGTCCCTTGCTTTTCCAGAAAAACACTAGGCTCTACCGTAAGCTCGTGATAATTGTGATGCAGAGTGTAGCCCATTGGCGCAATAGGTGCTGACCTGAGGCTGGCCGGTAATAATTTCCAGCAGGCGTTGGGTATTACGTTCAGCGCGGCTGATCACCGTGCCATTAATGCCGTTGAGATCACGAACTATGTGCAGGACAGCTTTGAGTTGTATCCAGGGTAGCTGGCTGTATCGCTGCCTTTCCAGCCAAGCAGAGATGCCTTCGCTATCTAGGCAGAAACCTTCCCGTTGTACCTGTTCACGAAAACCAAGCTCAAGTTGTATGAGGGTCTGCACACAGGCTTCTTTGACACTCAGCAGGCTGGTGAGGGTGCTGAGGTGGTTGTCTTGTAAAGCCTGTCTCTCTTGTAATAGCAAATCAAGTAATTTCAGGCTTTGCTGACACAACACCTGTAGAGGATGTGATACGTTCATGTTGACCTCC
>JAJZHP010000024.1 GCA_021804355.1 Pseudomonadota bacterium
TGACGATAACAATTTAACTTTGCAAAGCAACCCTGAGATTCAGTCTTCAGACAGCTCAACACTGTCTTCGACCGCGGTGAGCGGAGCCTTGGGAGCCACGGCAGCTGGCGCCAATGGCGTTGTTGTGCGTGACAAACTGCAAGGTAATGTCGACAGTGTCAACCTATTGAACAATACTCTTCAGCAGGACAAACAACAAACGCCAACACAGCCTGCCGTGGGAGTCTCTTATTCTTTCACCACCGTCGTAGGCACCACATCGTTGCCTAATTCGGCTGCCGTTAACGTACAAAACCGCACCATAATAAGTGGAGGAATGATCCCGCACTAACGGCGCTGCCTTAGTGCCTCATACATGGCTATCCCTGCTGCGACGGAGACATTAAGACTTTCGACACTTCCATGCATGGGAAGAAATGCCAGCGTGTCACAACGTTCCCTTGTAAGTCTTCGTAATCCTCCGCCTTCAGCGCCCAGCACCAACCCCAGAGACCCTTTCAGGTCGCACTCATAAAGATTTGAGGCACCTTCATCGCGAGCCAACCCCACCAGAAACATGCCGGCATCTTTGACATGATTCAACGTCCGCGCCAGATTGGTGATCTGAAAAAAAGGCAGAACTTCTGCAGCGCCGACAGCCACCTTACGCGCAGCAGGACTTAATCCTCCAGCACGATCACGCGGAGCCACCACCGCATGAACACCTGCCGCATCAGCCGTGCGCAGACAGGCACCTAAATTGTGCGGATCGGTGACCCCATCAAGAAACAACAGAAATGCCGGGACCTTCAGCTGCGACAATAAGTCATCCAGATCATGTTCATTACCTGACTCGGGCTCGCGCACACGGGCCACCGCTCCTTGATGCTGGGCAGACCCACACAAGGTATCCAGCTGCTCGCGGCGACGCCAGTGCAAGGCCACCCCCAAACTAGTCGCCATCACCACCAACGACTGAATTCGTTCATCTTCCCGCCCCTGCAAAAGAAAAACCTCCAACACCGCCTCGGGGCGTCGCTGCAACAGAGCCGTCAATGTATGCAGGCCATATACCACCATGGTTTGTGCCATCAAATTTTCTCTTTTCTTGCCCGGCGAGTCCGTGGCTTGCCTGAACTTAGTAACTGAAAATCAATTTTTCTCTGGTCCAGATCGACACCCGCAACCTTGACACGGACACCATCACCCAAACTAAAACCCAGACCACTCATTTCACCCTGCAGCTTTTGCGATACGGCATCATATACATAATAATCTGCGCCCATCTGACTGATGTGTACCAGCCCTTCAACAAATATATCCGACAATTCAACAAATAGACCAAACGCAGTTACGGCCGTCACCGTGCCATCAAAATCCTCTCCAATACGATCCTGCATATATTCACACTTCAACCAAGCCACCACATCACGGGTAGCTTCATCAGCACGACGTTCCGTCATGGAGCATTGTTCTCCCCATGCTGGCAAGTGCTGGTGCATATCCTGCAGTACAGCCTGGTCCCGGTTATCGTGGGCACGCAGAGCACGATGCAGTAACAGATCAGGATAACGCCTTATTGGTGAAGTGAAATGTGCGTAAGCAGCATAATGCAAACCAAAGTGACCTAGGTTTTCAGCGCCATAGAAAGCTTGTGATAACGACCTCAGCAACATGGTTTCAATGACACGCTGATCAGGTCGACCCTGAATTTTCTTGAGTAAGGCATGAAAATCTTCAGGAGAAGGATGCTCACGTGCCGGCATCACTAGACCCAAAAGAGTCAGATAGGCGCGCAACCGCGTCAACTTTTCATCACGAGGCCCTTGATGATTACGATAAAGCACCGGTAATTTATGCTGCAATGCCCACTCAGCAGCACATACATTGGCGGCCAGCATGCACTCTTCAATCAGTTTATGAGCATCATTGCGTACCACCGGAATGATGCGTTCAATCTTGCGTTCGCTAGAGAACAGAATGCGGGTTTCCGGAGCTTCAAAATCCAGAGCACCGCGTTCTTCACGCGCTGCACGCAATGCTTTGTACAGCTCATAGAGCACCTTGATCGGCTCCACCAGATGTTCAAACTTTTGACGAAACACCAAGGCATCGGCATGATCTGGATTTGCCAGCAGAGCACCCACCTGGGTATAGGTCAAACGCGCCTGTGAATGCATGACCGCCGCGTAAAATCGATAACCCGTTACTCGCCCAACGCGAGAAATGGTCATATCACAAACCATGCATAGCCGGTCCACATGCGGTTTTAATGAACACAGCCCGTTAGACAACACTTCTGGCAGCATGGGCACGACGGAACCCGGAAAATAGACTGAATTACCGCGTACTGCAGCTTCCTGATCCAGAGCCGATCGTTCCCGGACATAATGGGATACATCAGCGATAGCCACCACCAAACGAAATCCGCCGCCTCGACGTCGACAGACGTAAACAGCATCGTCAAAATCTTTGGCATCCTCGCCATCGATAGTCACTAGCGGCAAATCGCGGACATCTTCACGTCCTTCTTTATCCTGCTCAGCAACCACCTCAGAAAGTACGGTAGCCTCCTGCTCAACCGCCTCAGGCCAACGATGTGGAATACCATGAGAGCGAATGGCTATATCAATTTCCATACCTGGTGCCATAAAATCGCCCAAAATGGCCACTATTTCTCCAATGGGGGGCGTACGATGCGATGGCTGGTCAAGAATCTTAACCTCAACAAATTGCCCTAACCCTGCCCCCTTCGTACCTCCACGCAAGGAAATTTCATGGGTAAACCGTGGATTATCCGGCACCACAAAACCTATGCCATCTTCTTCGTAAAACCGCCCCACCAGGTTCGCTGTATGACGCTCCAATACCTTGATTATACTGGCCTCACGCCTTCCTTTATGATCAAAGCCAACTACCCTGGCTTGAATGACGTCACCATCAAAAACCTGTCGCATTTCGCGAGACACCAAAAACAGATCATCGCTGCCATCACGAGGCTGTAAAAAACCAAATCCATCAGGATGCGCCTTAACTCGCCCTTCAACCAGATCAGAAGACTGCAGTGGAGAATAAACACCTCGACGATTGCAGCGCATTTGTCCATCACGCAGCATGGCGGCCAAACGGCGACGCAGCGCCTCCATCTGATCTGCTGTAGACACCTGAAAATGATCAATCAAGGCATCCATAGTCATCCCTGATCCACCCTGAGTTTGCACCGTCGCTAAAATCAGCTCGCGACTGGGTACGGGGTTATCGTACTTTCCCGCTTCGCGTTCGGCATGAGGGTCATTCCACGATGGCTTAGGAGTTTTAGCCTTCATATACAAGTCTCTAAATATTTCGCACATGGTAGCCCAGAATACTTGACAAGCACACCACATAAATTCAGAATTGCGCCCTCGCCGAGGTGGTGAAATTGGTAGACACGCTAGCTTCAGGTGTTAGTGGAGCAATCCGTGGAGGTTCGAGTCCTCTCCTCGGCACCAATCATTTCTTTAAGTCATTACTGTTAATGGCTTTTATCAATGGGTGCACATTAAATTCTGTTTTGTACCCTGCCGAGTGAACTCAGTCGGGCTATAGCTCCTCAGTTTTAAACTCGCTATAGCCTTCATAATAATAGCTCACATCAATACCCTTCATGAATAAAGCACGGTCATTAATCTTATGAGTAAGCGCTTGTTTCAAGAGGACTTTTATTTCTATGTCTTTCACGACACTGCGTTGCATGGCCGAGAGATAATCATCTTTATCCACCATGTTCCAATCCACCACTTGTTGGATTTCTGTTTTTAGCATGAGATCAAGCCAAATGCGGGTAGCACGACCGTTACCCTCGCGAAACGGATGGGCAATATTCATCTCCACATATTTTTCGATGATTTCGTCAACATTGCTTTGCGGCATGATGTCGATGTGTTGTAACGATGCTTCCAAATACATCAGCGGCGCGAAACGAAAATTGCCTTTGGCAAGGTTCACATCGCGGATTTTGCCAGCAAAACTATAAATATCTTCAAATAAATAGGCATGGATAAAAGCAAGCCCTGCGAAGGTACCAACTTCAACTTTAGCTATATCGCCAGAATCAAAAAGCTGCTTAGCTTTTTGCTTACTGATTTTTTCTTCTGCTTTGGCGAGATCAATTTGATGGGTGATGTTGAGTTTGTTTTCTAAAATCATGAGACATCTCCCTCAATCTCCGCACAGAGTTTGACGATCATGGCTCCTACTACCATGACAACAGCAGACATCGATTCAGCGACAGGCTACTCACAGCAACACTAAGGGCCCACCCTGCTCCAAAGCTCGCTGATAGGCAGGTAGAGCCCGCATACGTTGCACGTAGCCACGAATATTAGGATAAGGCTGAATCTGCGCAGCTCTGGATACTAAAGCCTCCATGGCAAAACTCATCTGCACATCGGCGCCGGTCACCGTGTCTCCAGCAAACCAGGTATGTTTTGATAAATAGGCTTCCAGATATTGCATAATTTGATGAAGGTTGGGATCAATAAAACGTTTGCCCACCTCCTTGCTGATACGACGAGCAATAGGACGGATAAAAAAAGGCATAGGCCCTGTTTCCACCTTGGTAAATACCAGTTTCATAACCAAATAAGGCATCAGCGTGCCTTCGGCAAAATGTAGCCAATAACGGTAATCATCAAGTTCAGGTGTCCCGCTAGCCGGACGCAGACGCCCCTGACCATAACGATCAATTAAGTACTCGATGATAGCGCCTGATTCAGCGACAACTCGGTCGCCATCCGTAATAACCGGTGATTTCCCCAAAGGATGAATGGCACGCAAACTAGCCGGCGCCAACATGGTCTTAGGGTCTCGCTTATAATGAACAATCTCATACTCGACTGATAACTCTTCCAGCAACCAGAGTATGCGTTGTGATCGCGAATTTTCCAGATGATGCAGTTTGATCATGATTCAGTCCAGATGGGGATGATGGTTCAAGGCCACAAAGGGCAAATCTTCAACGACAAAATCAAGTCTACTGTCATCGAACATATTCATCTCAGGGGCAAGGATCTTGATATATCTATCAAAATAAAGCACTTGCTTAAGTAACAAAGCAAATGCGCGAGGAAAACGGATACCATGCCTCTCACCGACGGCTACGATGTCCAGCAAAACGCGATTGATCTGCTGGTCATTGATAGATCCAGCCATGACAGCATCTGGATCAACGTTGCTGAAAACTTCATAAATGGTACGAATATCAGCTTTAAGTCGGGCAATATCCACTTGACGCTTAGTCATACCGATACGCACCATGCTGGTAGCCATCATGTCGATATCGCCAGCACTTAATGACTCAATAAACTGCATGGTGGCTTTCCAGGTATCCGGATCAATGCGACCGACGATGCCAAAATCTATAAAGCCCAACCGACCATCGGTCAGTACCATCAGGTTACCTGCATGCAAGTCGGCATGAAAAGACTCACATTGTGTCAAGCTGGCAAACCAGGTATTCATAGCCGTAACCAAGGTCATCGAAGGATCTCGGGCATAGCGGCGTATGGACTCCAGGTCCGTCAAGGGAACACCATAAAAACGCTCCATGGTCAACACGCGCCGACCTGATGCGCAGCCATAGACTTTGGGAACAACGGCCTGAGTATTACCTGTCCTCGTCAGAAAACTTTGAAATTGACGCAGGTTATTGGCTTCCTTGAAAAAATCCACCTCTTCCATCATGCATGCCTGAATTTCTTCAACGATGGCAGAGAGGGATGCAAAGCGCAAATGAGGAAAAAAACGCTCCATTACACGCGCTGTCACATATAAAAAATTTAAATCAGTCAATAAAATATTAGCTACACCAGGCTTTTGAATCTTGACCACGACCGAATCGCCATTAGCCAGAACAGCAGCATGAACCTGCGCGATAGATGCCGAGGCCAGGGGCACAGGATCTATCGATTGAAAAACCTCTCCCAGGGAGCGTCCCAGATCCTCTTCAATCACATGGCGCAATAGGCTAAATGGTAAAGGCTCCGTCTTGTCCAGACAGGTCTGAAATTCCTGCACGTAGTCTTCTGGAAATAGTGAAGGTGAGCTGGCAATAAACTGACCTAGCTTGATATAGGTTGCTCCCAGCTCTTCAAAGGTTTCGCGCAAAAGGCGTGGCAATGGAGGACGCTCACCTTGGAGCCAGCGCAGGCCCACCCACGACAGCACTTTACCGGTCTGACCAAGCCGGCGTATTCCTTTTATGGAGTTACCCAAGGTCACATACGGATTGGATGGCAAGTTCTGTCCTCCTGATCACGATGGCAACATACAGGACAAGCTGAATCCCGACCTGCTTTCAGGGTACGAAACTCACCCCGGCTGCTATCATACATCAGGAAGCGCCCTTTCAGGGTAACTCCCTGACCGGTTAGCAGTTTGATCGTCTCTACCGCCATTAAACTACCGATGACACCGACCAGAGGCGACAAGACACCGGCTTGGTGACATGATCTGGCCTCCTCTGGAACTTCAGGATAAATGCACTGGTAACATGGCGATTGAACATCCCGTGTATCGTAGACGGATAACTGTCCTTCCCATCCCAAGGCGGCACCGCTAACCAAAGGGACTGCGTGTCTAACGCACGCTGCATTGACCAGCACACGGGTTTCAAAATTATCACTGCCATCCAGCACCACATCAACAGCAGGCAGTACCTGTTCCAAAAAAGCTGCATCCACCTTATGGTCATGGAGTGACAAGGCAATACCGGGATTAAGGGCAGATAGCGCTGCTGCTGCAGAAGCCACTTTGCTATGCCCCAGGGTTGCCATGGTATGCAAAATCTGGCGCTGTAGATTTGTCAGATCGACCCGATCATGATCGCAGAGATGCAACACTCCCACACCTGATGCAGCCAGATAATAAGCCGAGGCCGAGCCCAAGCCTCCCATGCCGACCAGCAGGACCCTGGCCTGACGCAAGGCCCGCTGCTCCTTTTCACCCCAGCTGGGTAAAAGCATATGCCGGCTATAGCGCAGCAAGTCCTCATCTTCCATGTTTGGCTCCTATACTCATACGCTCCCGCGATCCTAAATCACACAAGGTTCTAACTTCTGCCCATCCAGCCTGGATCAGAGCATCACGCACAGTGGCACCCTGCTGCCAGCCATGCTCCAGCATCAACCAGCCACCTTCCTGCATATGGGCCCCCGCTGAATTAATCAGGTAGCGCAAATCCGCCATGCCCTGATCAGCGGCCACCAAAGCTGTACGAGGTTCATGCATCAGTGCAGGCAAATGCTCATCCTCTTCAGCAATATAAGGAGGATTACTGACAATAAGATTAAACTTAAGACCCTCAACGGCTTGCCACCAATCACCCTGAAAAAACCGAATAGTGGCTTGATGCCTCTGTGCATTTCGACGGGCTACGCTCAGAGCCTCGGCGCTTTGATCGGTAGCCCATATCTGCCAGTGTGGCCGCTCCGACGCTAGGGCCAAAGCGATGGCACCACTACCAGTGCCTAAATCAAGCACTTGGGCATCATCAGGCAAAGCAACTTGCAAGGCTGCGCTGACTAAAGTCTCTGTATCTGGACGAGGAATCAGGGTTGCTGGAGAAACTTCAAGCTCCAAACCCCAAAATCCAGCCTTTCCCGTCACATAGGCCAGCGGAACACCCTCGACGCGCTGTTGCCAGTATCCCTCGAGATCTTGTAGTTCCTGCTCACTTAAAGGCAGATGATCTTGAAGATATAATTGTGTTCTGGTCAGACCCAATCGGTGTTGCAAAAGAATCAGGGCATCCTCGCGGGACTCCCTATCCAGCGCATGTCGCTGATACCAAGCGCCACGGGTCAGCATCAGCCTTCTGCCAAGGCTGCCAATTGATCTGTTTGATGTTCACGCACCAGCGCATCGATCACCGGATCCAGATCACCATCGATAACATCCTGCAGGCTATATAGCGTCAGATTAATACGGTGATCCGTCAACCGTCCTTGCGGAAAATTGTAGGTACGGATACGTTCTGACCGGTCACCACTTCCGACCAGATCCCGGCGCAAGGATGCCGTAGCCGCATGCTGAGCCTCCTGTTGCCGAGCCAACAATCGAGCCGCCAGTAACCCCATGGCACGAGCACGATTTTTGTGCTGAGAACGCTCATCCTGGCATTCAACAACTGTGCCCGTCGGCAAATGCGTGATACGAATAGCTGAATCAGTCTTATTGACGTGCTGCCCGCCAGCTCCGCTAGAGCGGTAAGTATCAATACGCAAATCGGCAGGATTGATATCAACTTGTGTAATCTCTTCACTGACCGGAAGAATAGCGACGGTGCACGCGCTCGTATGTACCCGCCCCTGCGCCTCGGTTTCAGGCACTCGCTGCACGCGATGCACTCCGGATTCAAATTTCAATCGTCCAAAAATCGAGCGACCACGCAACTCGGCGATCACTTCCTTAAATCCGCCATGTTCCCCCTCACTAGCGGACACCACATCAACCTGCCATCCCATACGCTCAGCATAGCGTACATACATTCTGAAAAGATCACCGGCGAACAGGGCGGCTTCATCGCCTCCCGTTCCTGCCCTCACTTCCAGATAGACGCTGGATTCATCGCGAGGATCACGCGGCAACATCCGCGCCAGCAGCGTTTCTTCCAGCTCCGGCAAGCGACGATCAAGATCTGCCAGTTCCTGTTCTGCCATATCCCTAAAATCATGATCAGTCATCAGGGTTTGAACCTCAGCCCTAGCCTGCAAAGCCGCCTGCCAGTGACGCCAGGCATCCACCACAGGTTCTAGTTCCGCATCTTCACGACTCAGCTTACGGTACTGCTCCTGTTGCGCTATCACGGCCGGATCCGCCAGCAAGGCATGAACTTCTTCTTGCCTTTCTACCAAGCGTTGCAACTTGTCCAATAAAGAAGGCTTCATCATTCCCCTTCCTCGGGTTGCTTGCTCAGTCCCAAAAGATTCGCCCCTAGCCTGAGATAATCCGTATGGCCCGAGGCAGCCCACGATCGCATCACAACACTAGGATGATGCAGCATTTTATTGGTTAGGGTTCGTGACATGCGTTCAAGTACCTGTAGGGCATCTGCACCCTGTTCAATTTGATGTTTAGCACGAGCAAGTTCCTGCACCCGCCAAGATTCAACCTGATCACGAAGCGCTCTGATCGTTGAAACCGCATCCAACTCGCGCTGTTGTCTGACATAATCAGAAGCTCGTGCCTGGACGATTTGTTCTGCCGCCAGGGCAGCTGCTTCACGAGCCTTGCGGTTATCGGCAATGACGTGTTCTAAGTCATCGACCGTATACAAGAAAACATCATCAAGTTCAGCGACTTCAGCTTCAATATCACGAGGTACGGCAATATCAATCATCAACATAGGCCGATGGCGACGAGCGTGCAACGCTCGCTCCACCATACCCTTGCCTATCAAGGGTAAAGGGCTAGCCGTTGAAGTCACCAGCAGATCTGCCTCAATCAAAGCCGTGGGGATATCGGCCAAGGTGATAGCTCGCGCGCCCAACGCAGTAGCCAGACTTTCAGCTCGGCTTAACGTTCGATTGGCAATGATGATCTGACGAACCCCTTGTTCGCGCAGATGTTTGGCTACCAGCTCGACCGTCTCACCTGCCCCTACCAGCAATGCGGTACTGTCTTCCAGTCGTGTAAAAATCTGTCGTGCCAAACTGACAGCTGCATAGCCCACCGACACGGGATTTAATCCGATAGCCGTTTCACTGCGTACTTGCTTGGCACACGCAAAGACCTGCTGAAAGGTTTGATCCAAGGCATGACCCAGCGTTCCAGCTGCCTGAGCTTCCTGATAAGCCAGCTTCATCTGCCCCAGAATCTGCGGCTCACCCAACACCATGGAATCCAGCCCTGAAGCTACTCGCATCATATGTCGCAGCGCATCATCATCCTGCCATTCGTAGATGGCATGGGCTAACTCTTGCTCAGACAGCTGCCTTTCACTGGCTAACCAACGCATAAGCGTAGCCAGATCGACATGGCCATGCCCATAGATTTCCGTGCGGTTGCATGTAGAAAGAATCGCCACCTCGGGCAGAGCCATACGTGCCTGTGCATCACGTAATACACTGACTCTGTCATCAGCAGGCCAAGCCAGCTTTTCCCTGAGCTCCACGGCTGCAGTCTTGTGATTGACGCCCCAAGCCCATAGCCCCATACGCAAGACAGCTCCAGAACGTTAGATAACTTAAAGTTGAATTTTGCGCCATCGTGCATGGAAAAACAATCAAGGCGTAAGTTTACCTGAAGTTGACAGAGTAACCACGGATCAAGACTAGGACAACTGGCCAGGACTTGCTACACTGCGACATTATGAACCTATATAGCCAAATGCCTATCATTCGCCGTTTGATGTACTTGCTGACCCTGACGGTGACCCTGTCAGGTTGTGTCGTCTATTCGGCATCGTCCATGCCCGGAGCAACGCTCCCTCACCCAACGACGACACCGCCGCCACCTGAACGTCCTATGCCTGCATCCACCTTGGTGGACCTGATCACGGCCGAAAAATACATAGATGCTGGTCGACCCGATTTGGCTTTGCCTTATTATATACAGCAGTCTAAAACCACGGATGATCCTGCCGTACTTGAGCGTGCGGCACGACTGGCCCTGCTTATAGATCACCCGCAAAGTGCTCTGGACCTGTCTCGTCAGTGGCATGCGCTGCAGCCACAAAATCTGGCCGCAGAGAGCAGCCTGGCTTCCAGTTTATGGCACTTAGGTCATTATGATGAGACCGTCCCTTATCTAGCTGACATCCTTAAAAAAGACCCTCACGCCAGTTTTGAAGATCTGCTGTTATCCCGATTACCTGCATCACCTGCTGAGCTGCAACAACTCCAAAGTGCCCTTGATCATCTGGTACAAGCACTACCTGCGAGCGTAGAAGCTCATTATGTTCGAGCTTTCTGGGAAGCACACCAGAAAAATTATGAGGTCGCTCTTAAGGATTGCCAACAGGCCCGTGAACTTGAGAATGATTTTCTGCCTGCCAGTTTATTGCAGGTGCAAATCTATGAAATGACCCAGCGCGACACCAATGCCCTGGACTTACTGCATCACCTGCTTCATCGCTATCCCGATGCTGACCTATTGCGTCAAAATGAAGCTGCTTTGTTGATTCGTATGTCACGCAACGCTGAAGCTGAGGCTGATTACATATTTTTGGCCCAGCGTCACCCGTTCGATGGCGATCTTTGGCTCGCGCACGCCCTGCTTGCGTTACAAGATCAACATCTGAGCGCTGCCGCCGCATCGCTAAATATGCTCCTGAAACTGCAACAGCATGAAAATGATGCCCATTATTATTTGGGACAAATTGACCTCGTCAATCATAAGGATGTTGATGCCCTTGATCAGTTTGACGCTGTCACTAGTGGCCCTGACTACCTACCTGCGTTGCAGGCCTCAGCATCCTTACGCGAAAAAATGAATCAGACACCACAAGCCCTGGCCCTTATTAAGCACGCTCTTGTCCTGCATCCCGACTATTACACCCCCTTAACGCTGATTGAAAGCGATGTCTTAATGACGACTCACCAGGATGCGCAAGCGGCTGCATTGCTCGAAGACGGTTTGCATCGTTTTCCGGACAACACTGATTTGCTCTATGCGCGAGCCATGCTTGCTGTCGATCAAAATGATTTGCAGAAATTTGAGACTGATATTCGTAAGGTACTGGCTAAAGATCCGCATAACGCCGTCGCACTCAACGCTCTCGGCTACACCCTGGCAGATCGCACCACTCGCTACCAGGAGGCCTATGCTTATATTCAGGAAGCGCTCAAGCTTACCCCGAAAGACCCTGCTATTATTGACTCCATGGGCTGGGTAGAATATCGCCTGGGACATCGTGAGCAAGCTGAAACTCTGCTCCGACAGGCATGGAACATCATCCATGACGATGAAATCGGCTCACACTACGGTGAGGTACTTTGGGTTTTAGGCCAAAAAGATGAAGCTAATAAAGTTTGGCAGGAGTCGCTAAAAACCAATCCACTCAGTCCTTACATCCCTGCAACTCGCAAACGCCTGGGAGCCAGCTGATTTTGCAGATTATCCGTTGCTTACTGATATCCCTGCTAGCGACATGGCTAGCCTCCTGCGTACATCTCAACCATCAACAACCTGCACTCGCCGATCAACCCTGGCAATCATCCATGAGCTGGTTGAGCGAATGTACGCCTTGGTCCATGCAAGGTAAGATGGGACTGCACTGGGGCCACCACGGTGGTTCTTTATACTTTACATGGCAAGAGAACCATGATTTTTATGACATCAGTCTTAACGGTCCTCTCGGCGAAGGCTCCGTTCATATGCACGGCGATGCTCAAGGCGTAACTTTGCAAGACAACGAAGGCCGTGTGCAACATGCAGATACTCCGGAAGCCATGTTGCATGCTACTTTGGGTATCAACGCGCCCCTATCGCAACTACGCCAATGGATACATGGCCAAGCGGCCTCCCCCGACGCTCGGGTCATTCTCGATAGCACAGGACGACTGATACGTCTTCAGGACGGCCATTTCACCATTCAATATTTCGACTATAACCCGGTAGGAGCTTATTTTCTGCCTGGCCGCGTCAAAGTAACTAGCCCTCAGTTTTCTCTAATCATGGCAATCCATCAATGGTCGGTTTCTGAATCATGTCACCCCATCGCTTACTAAGCCTCCCCGCTCCTGCCAAGATCAATCTGTTTTTGCATGTCCTGGGACGCCGCCCTGATGGCTACCATGAGCTGCAAACGATTTTTCAATTCTTGGCTTATGGAGATCAACTCGACTTTTATGCCCACGAGAATCTCAAGCTCACATGTCAACTTGCTGAATTTGAAAACGAGGACAACCTCGTAATCCGTGCTGCTCAACAACTCAAAGCAATGACAGGCATTACGGCGGGCATGCATATACACCTGAATAAACGCTTGCCCTCAGGGGCAGGCTTGGGAGGCGGATCTTCTGATGCAGCCACTACCCTGCTGGGTTTAAATCATCTCTGGAAGCTAAAATTGTCTACCGAGGAACTTGCTAGCATCGGCAGGGAACTCGGCGCTGATGTCCCTGTCTTTATCCATGGACAAGCGGCGTGGGCTGAGGGCATCGGCGAACGACTTTCACCCCTGCATGACCTTGCTTGCCCCTGGTACGTGGTTCTTATACCGCCGGTTCATGTTGCAACGGCTACAATATTCCAATCACCACAATTGACACGGAACACGCCCGCGATTACATTAGCGGCCTTTCACGCTGGCCGTGTCAGCAATGACTGCGAGCCGGTGGTGTGTGCCCGTTATCCTGAGGTAAAATCAGCCCTAGATTGGCTGAATGCGCGGGGACAGGCGCGCATGACCGGAACAGGGGCTTGTGTTTTCTTGGCTTGTGCTACGGAAGATGAAGCGGTGATGTGTTTGCAACAGGCTCCCTATCCAGGATTGGTAGCCAAGTCTTGCAACATTTCGCCGACCCTGGAAGCTCTGGAAGCGTGGAAAGATGATCAGGATAAGCGGTCATGAGATACAGGGGCGTCGCCAAGCGGTAAGGCAGCGGGTTTTGATCCCGCCATGCGGTGGTTCGAATCCATCCGCCCCTGCCATATTCAGGGCAATGGACCCAACTTTTTGCTAATCATCAGGTAAGCGATACATGCCTAATCTCGTCGTCTGTACTGGCAATGCCAATCCGGAACTGGCTCGCAAGGTTGTCAGCCACCTTCATATCCCCTTGGCGGCAGCTCATGTGGGCCGCTTCAGTGATGGCGAGATACAGGTTGAAATTCATGACAACGTACGCGGCAAGGATGTTTTCATTATCCAGTCCACCTGTCATCCAACCAATGATAACCTGATGGAACTGGTCGTGATGGCGGACGCATTGCGCCGCGCTTCAGCGGGCCGTATCACCGCAGTTATCCCCTATTTTGGGTATGCGCGGCAGGATCGTCGTGTACGATCCGCGCGCGTGCCTATTACAGCTAAAATCGTGGCGGACATGCTGACGACCGTCGGTGTGGATCGCGTACTGACGGTAGACCTTCATGCTGACCAGATTCAGGGATTCTTTGATATCCCTGTTGATAATGTCTACGGATCCCCTGTGCTTTTAGCTGATATTGAAAACCTAAACCATGATGACCTGGTCGTGGTATCCCCTGACGTTGGTGGTGTTGTCCGCGCCAGAGCCGTGGCCAAACAACTGGATGATGCCGACCTGGCCATTATTGATAAACGCCGCCCGCGTGCTAATGAATCCCAGGTTATGCATATCATTGGTGATGTGGCCGGTAGAGATTGTGTCATCGTCGATGATATCGTCGACACCGCTGGCACCTTGTGTAAAGCTGCCGGAGCACTTAAAGAACATGGCGCTCGCCGCGTGGTAGCGTATTGTACACATGCCGTACTTTCTGGGCCCGCTGTCGACAATATCTTGGCTTCGCAACTGGATGAATTGGTAGTTACTGATACGATTCCTTTGTCGGCTACCGCTGCAGCTAGCGGGAAGATCCGCCAATTGACTATTTCCGCCTTGTTGGCAGAAACCGTCCGACGCATCAATAACGAAGAATCCATCAGCGCCATGTTCGAGCGTTTCTAGAACTCTGGTGCTGATACTTACCGGGCCGCTGGTCGCAAGCGGCTCTTAACCCCCAAGGAGTGTCATCATGACGCATGCAGTCAAACTAGATGCAAAGCTCCGGACGCTGGAAGGGAAAGGTGCGAGCCGCCGCCTCCGTCGTCTGGAATCACGTGTTCCTGCCATTATTTATGGTGGTGAACATGCCCCCAAATCCATTTCCCTGGCCCTGAAAGACCTGGTCAAGGCTTTGGAAAATGAAGCTGTCTTCTCCCAGATTCTGACTCTGACTGTAGAAGATAGCCATGAAGCTGTCATCATCAAGGCCCTGCAACGTCATCCCTCCAAGGGTATGCCCATGCATGTGGACTTCCAGCGCATCGACACGTCAGCCCGTATCACCATGCGCGTACCGCTGCACTTTATCAATCAGGATATTTGTGTGGGCGTGAAGACCGGTGGTGGTCAAATCACCCACTACACGACAGATGTTGAAATCAGCTGTCTGCCCGCTAATCTGCCTGAGTTCATTGAAGTGGACATGGCCTTGGTCGATGTAGGTTCAACCCTGCATCTGTCCAGCCTGAAGCTACCTGAAGGCGTTGACATTCCTGTGCTATCGCTGGGACATGATCATGACCAGCCCGTAGCTAATGTACACAAGAGCAGTACTGAGGAATAAGCCTCAGGGGGGATTATGTCGGGTTTTCGTCTGATCGTGGGCCTAGGTAACCCGGGCCCCGAGTATGCAGAGACCCGGCATAATGCCGGCTCCTGGCTGGTTGAAGCCTGGGCGCAGGCACTGGGCTTGCGCTGGGTGACCGAACAACGTTTTCATGGCTTGTTAGCACGTTTTCAAGGCCCTGAGCAGGATGTTCGTTTTTTGTTACCCCAAACGTACATGAATAAATCAGGTCTATCTGTCCTCAGCGTAGCCTCTTTTTTCAAGATTTTACCTACAGAAATACTCGTCGCTCACGATGAACTTGATTTACCTCCAGGATGCGTCCGTCTTAAGCAGGGGGGTGGGCATGGTGGTCATAATGGCTTGCGCGATATCATCAGCAGTTTAAGCCATCAACAAGGATTTGCCCGTCTACGTTTAGGCATTGGCCATCCAGGAGAAGCTCGACAGGTCGTTGACTATGTCTTAGTCCGCCCGCCCATGCAAGAAAGACGTCTTATTGAGGCAGCCATTGAAGCCGTATTAGATCGCCAAGCCCTGCTGTTGCAGGGAGACTTATCAGCAGTGATGAACCAATTGAATGGCTTTAAGCCACTTCCGCTATAGGAATATAAGCATATGGGATTTAATTGCGGTATTGTTGGCCTGCCCAACGTAGGCAAATCTACTTTGTTCAATGCCCTGACCAAAGCCGGCATCGCTGCCGAAAACTTCCCTTTTTGCACCATTGAACCTAATACCGGTGTAGTTCCTATGCCAGATGCGCGACTGGATGCCTTAGCACTCATCGTCAAGCCGGAGCGGGTGGTACCCACGAGTATGGAGTTTGTAGATATCGCCGGCCTGGTGGCAGGGGCCTCCAAGGGAGAGGGCTTAGGCAATCAGTTCTTGGCCAATATCCGCGAAACCGATGCCATTGCCCATGTCGTGCGTTGTTTTGATGACGATAATGTCATTCATGTTTCCAATCGTATTAATCCCGTTGATGATATTGAAATTATCAACATGGAACTCGCCCTAGCTGACCTTGATACCGCAGAAAAAGCCTTACAGCGCTTGGCCAAGCAAGCCAAAGGTGGTGACAAGGAAGCTCTGGCACTTAAATCCGTGGTAGAAAAACTACTCCCCGTTCTGGCTGAGGGTAAACGAGCTCGCACGCTGGACTTAAGCACCGATGAATTACTCACGCTTAAACCTCTCTGCCTGATCACGACCAAACCGGTTATGTACATCGCCAACGTCGCAGAAAATGGCTTTGTTAATAACCCTTATCTGGATGCGGTCACTGCCTATGCAAAAGCAGAAAATGCCAGTGTGGTTCCTGTATGCAACAAGATAGAAGCTGAAATTGCCGAACTTGATGATGATGAACGTCAGGAGTTCTTAAGCGATCTGGGCATGACCGAGCCCGGTCTGAATCGCGTCATCAGAGCAGGATATGAACTTCTTGGATTGCAAACCTATTTTACGGCTGGCGTCAAGGAAGTGCGCGCCTGGACCGTCAGCCAGGGCGCTACCGCACCCAAGGCAGCTGCTGTCATTCATACTGATTTTGAGAAAGGGTTTATCCGCGCCGAAGTCATCGCCTATGAAGACTTTATTAAATATCAGGGTGAACAGGGTGCCAAGGATGCAGGTAAATGGCGCCTCGAGGGCAAGGAGTATCTGGTCAAAGATGGCGATGTGATGCATTTCAGATTTAACGTCTGATGTGCGCGAAACACATAACTCCCCATGGACTGCCATTGAATTCGTGGCACACCATGCACTTGGGGAGCCTGACAATTTCGCGTTTCCGGTCTTGCGACAATGTGACCGTCAGTCTCCGCCCCGCCCCCTCTGCCCAGTGCTCCACAAGTGCCGTTGAAGGGCTTGAGCCAAATGCAGCGTGAGTTGCCCGTCCGGTTCTTAGGGGGCGGTGGCCCAGCAATGGGCCGCTGTTACCCGACTCATGTGCACTACTTGATCGGGTTTTGATGTTTTATACGGGGATAACCTAACTTTGGCAAATAAGGCATGGACAGGTACTATTTCTGCCCAACCACAAGGAGAACCCCTGATGCGTAACCTACAGCCATGGGAATTCTCTCTGCTCATGGCCATGTTGATGTCCATCGTATCGTTTTCTATCGACGCTACGCTGCCAGCACTCGGCCATATCGGACATTTCTTTGCTGTGGCTCAAGAAAACCATGTGCAGTGGGTCATCACCAGCATCTTCCTCGGCATGACCCTGGGTCAGGTGGTTGCAGGCCCGCTCTCCGATGCTATAGGCCGTAAACGCATTCTATTCTCGGGGGTTGCCATCTATTTTGTGGGCAGCCTGCTGTGCTATCTGGCCAATGACTTTGGGACATTCCTACTCGGGCGCTTCATCCAGGGCCTGGGGATCTCCGGGCCTTATATCGCCGCCATCTCGGTGGTACGCGACAAATTCAGTGGCTCACAAATGGCCAGGGTCATGTCTGTCATCATGATGGTCTTCATGGTGGCTCCTGCTATTGCGCCGGGCATAGGACAGATCATCATCACCCTGGCGGGCTGGCATGCAATATTCCTCGTCTATATCGCTTACGCCCTGCTGACCTCCCTATGGATAGCATGGCGCCTTGAGGAAACACTTGCGCCAGAGAACCGCATTCCGATGAAATCGTATGCTTTTAAACACGGAATCAAGGAAGTGATCAGTCATCGCACCACCATGAGCTATCTGCTATGCATAGGACTGAGTTTTGGAGCACTGATTGCTTATCTCGGAAGTTCACAGCAGGTCTTCATGCGCCAATTTGGACAGAGTGGCCAAAACTTCAGCCTCTATTTCGCGCTGCTGGCAGGTGTGATGAGCCTAGCCTCTTTCGTCAACTCACGCATCGTAGCTCGCTTTGGTATGCGTACCATCACCCTGGCCAGCATGGCAGCCATTGTACTAACCTCCTTGGTGTTTCTACTGATTCAGGTCAGTGGCACAGAGATTACCCTGCGTATGTTCATGATCTATGCCATAACCCTGTTCTTTGCATTCGGAATCATGTCCGGTAATTTGAATGCCATCGCCATGGAGCCCATGGGCCATGTCGCCGGTATGGCCTCAGCTATCATAGGTGCCGTTTCTTCCATGCTGTCATTGCTGCTGGCAACCTTGATTGGCCAACTCTACAACCACACACTCATCCCCCTAACTGCTGGATTTATGGCGCTGTTTTCCTTGTCTATGCTGATAGCCTATTATGAAAAAAGGTGGCATGCTTTTCAGACGATGCCTGCTGGCCCTATGGAAGTCGAGGGAGTTTAGCAACTGGAGATGCTCTGGAGTCGCTGCGTCCGTATGAAGTCGCTGCTAAGCCAAGAAAAGACTACAATCAGCAAAAGATTACGCAAGGAGCACGCCATGCACCTGAAAACCGGTATTGCCTGGGTGTCACTCTCACTGGTATTGCCTGGATGCGTGATTTTACCGCGGGCAAATGCTCCGACTGCGCACGATCATTGCACATTGGCAACACATAGTTATACCTTGACGACAGCGCCATTAGCCATTGAATCAGCGCGCATTACTTTCGATTCAGAGCATGAGTGCGGAGCAGCCTGTACCCTGGGCATGATCACCGCCGTACCCGCAGCCTCGCTTATCGTCTCCGGCAGTATCGTCGCCGCAGGAAATACAGTGCACTGGATTGAAGTTCAGGGCAGGTGCCCAGACAGTCTGACACAACAAGCCGTCCAATCGCTGGTTGGCTCCACGACGATGGCAGGCGGGACTGTGCTACGAACATCACGGGATGTCTTACACTGGGTCAAACACTCGGCACACCTGACGGATAACGGGACGCTTCCGCCAACTCATGCGCTTCAGGCACCAGCACACCCTGAGTGACCATCACCCAAATAGTATCAGCTATCTGGTCCAGGGTCATAGCACCTGATGGCCGATACCAGGTAGCTACCCAGTTAACCGCTCCAAAGCTCAACAGCTTAAGTAGTGATACCGACAGATCCCTGCGCAACAAACCGAGATCCTGTACGCCTTTGATCATACCTAGCCAGAATTGCTCATACTCATCGCGCAAAGCAATCATCTCGGCACGAGCCTGCCCTTCGAGAGATCGCCATTCAAAAAGCAGTACATAGACAATATCATTACCATTAACCAGTGTTTCCAGATGAGCCCGCAAGCCCATCCTGACGCGCAACAAGGGATCATCAATACCTTGGCAAGCCAACTCTATGGCTGAAGTCGATCGCTCCATCGCCAGCTTCATCAAGTCAACGACTATGGCCTCTTTGGTTCGATAACGGTAATGCAGACTACCAGGCAACATGCCACAAGCCTGGGCAATCTTACGCGTCGTCATCCCCTTAAAACCATGCTGACGTATCAGACTGGCCGCTATGTTCAATATGAACTCGCGGTCAGCGACTTCGTCCTTCTCTCGTACTCGCGCCATGCATCCTCAAATTTTATGTTGATCCAGCTCAGCGATCATCTGATCACCCGAAAGTTCCGATGCAGCTTTACCCGAAAAATAAACACCTAACCCTGCTTGTTCATAGGCCGGTCGAATACGTTCGGACAATAACCCGATTTCTCGTACATTGGGTACTAAACGCGTGAACATGATCTTCCTGAAGCGTTGCATACCCGGTGAGTTCATGATGAGTTGCCGCCACTGCTGACGTGTCACACGCGTCCCTTCAAACCATTCTTCGTAAACTTCATAGGCCATAAAACGGTTACGCATCAGTAAAGCCACTTCATAAGCCCAATCTTCGCGCTCCTGTCGTTCACGTGGCGTCAATACTTGAGTCACATGATCACGCAATGCCAACACGCCATAATGTACATGGCGCGCTTCATCCTGGATGACATATTTTAACAGCTCTTTAAGCAAAGGTTCCTGAGTATATTGATACAGGAACCCAAAAGCGCCCAGCGCCAATCCCTCCACCATGATCTGCATACCCAAGAACTTGATATCCCAACGCGAATCGGTCATCAACGCATCGATAATGACAAATAAATTGTCGTTGACCTGATACATTTTGCCTACTTTCTCGCTGAGATAGCGATGGAACACTTCAACATGACGCGCTTCATCCATCACTTGGGTGGCGCCGTAATACTTGCCATCCATGAAGGGTACGGCTTCAGTCACCTGCGCTGACGCCATCAGGGCACCCTGCTCTCCATGCAAAAACTGCGACAGCATCCAACCCGCCATGGAATGCACCATACGCATACGATCAGGTCCTTGAAGATTGATCCCTACGGACCTTGCCGCATCGAGATCAAGCAGATCCAAAGGAGCCAAAGGCTTTTCAGGATTTAAAGGATCCACAGAGGTAGACCAGGGCAGATGGGATCCGTTCCATTGCGCTTGCTTGGCTCGCTCATACAACGCCTGCATTTCTGGATGATCGTGGTCATAACTCCAGTTGAAATGAGCATCATGCGAAGCCGGCATATCGGTACGTATATGTCGCTTTCCGGATTTTAAGATCAAGCCCCGCACTGCCGAGGGGGCCATGGATCCCATCACGCGAGGATTGCGCATCTCCGAAAATATCTCTGCCGTTTCCAACCAGGGATCCAGGCGCTCATTAACTGCATGCGGTAACTTCTGACGCAACGTATTAAAATCAACCATGATGATATCCTCTTAAACGTACATGCCTACACATTTACGATCGTGGTGTATCGACAACTATCTGCAGCGCCGTGAGTGGTTTGGCCAGACAGGCCAAGGCATAGCCTTGCGCAATCTCTTCGGGCAATAGTCCATTAGGCTCAGGCATACTCACCTGCCCTTCAAGCACCTTTACACGGCAACGACCACACCCCCCCAAGGTGCAAGAAAACGGCATCTCAGCACCCAAACGCAAACCTGCCTCCAATAACGTCTCTCCGGGGGCTGCCTCACCTTGCCATTCTCGACCTGCCACGCGCACTTTCAGAAGCTGAGCCTGATCAGAACCTTTAACGCTCGATTCCCCTGCCAAAACAAACCGTTCTTGATGGATAGACTGAGCGGGGACATGACGCTCTAGTAGGACTTCCTGAGCTGCCTGCATCATGGGCAGAGGGCCGCACAAATAGACCTCGTAGGGTGACCCCTCTTTCTCACCCATCTCATCCAGAATCTTTGATAGATGCTGATGACTGAGTTTACCTCGCAGTCCTGTCCATGAGGCTGCCGGTTTATCCAGCACCAGATACACGTTGAAACGATGAGGGTACTGTGCTTGCAAGGATTTTAGGGCTGATCGAAAAATGACAGACGATAGATTTCGGTTGCCATAAATCAGAGTCACGCTACCCTCCGCCTCCTGCGCCAGAACCGAGCGTATCATGGACATGATCGGCGTGATTCCACTCCCCCCTGCGATCATCAGCCGTGGATGCGGCCCAGGGTGGGGCTTTAGGGTAAAGTTTCCTGAAGGGCCACGCACACGCAGACTATCACCCACCTTGATATGATCATGCGCCCAATTGGACACCACCCCGCCCGGCATGCGCTTGATGGTTATCCCCAGATTTTCGTTCTCATGGGACGGTGTACATATAGAGTATGCGCGACGGTACTCAACCCCTTCGATCGTGAGCAAGAGCGTCATAAACATGCCCGGCTGAAAATGCACAGGCCGCCCATCAGGATGCTGCAAAATCAACGTCATAGCATCGGCGGTTTCGCGCTGTATGCCGATAACATTCATAGAGGAAACATCCGTTGATTTAAGCTCCATTTTATCGAGATTAAAGAGCCTGACACCCGGCTGGAATGACCTGGGGGCTGACAGATCCACGAGTAATCGTTTAAACCGGCGCCATAGCGACATACGTCTATGCTCCCTGAATTTGGCCGTTTGACCAAAACATCCTATTTGGCCAAATGGCCAAATGTCAATACCTTAGCCATCGCTCTTGCTGAGCTTGCAATCGTCGTATTCGTCCATTGGTTTAAGAAATGTGACACGCATGTTACTGAACGACACAGAAGTATCCGCTCAGCCTCGGCACAAAGAATTCAACTCATTGTATTTATTGAACTTTAATTAAACAAAAGAAATGGCACAGTTCGTGCTTTATAAATAATGTCTAACGGAAAAATAAATATAACCCGCTAGCAGGTGCTGATAACAAGGATCTTTCGCCATGCCAGAGCAAGCATGGCGAAAGGCCACTGAGAAAAAACAGCACCCCTTATAAAAAATAGACCGGTACCAGCCGGCTTGGTTTTTCCAGGCGATGAAGCGCCAAAAACAATAATAAATGGCGCTTCCGTCAATCCACAATAATAGTTACTTACCTTAAAAGGTAACCAAAAACAGCGGGCAAGTTCACCCGCTGTTTTTATTGGTGCTTGGAACATTTGGCCTTATACTCCATGTTTCCATAGTGACCCTGTCTGTAGGAGCAAATTGCCCTCGCATGCTGAAACGACTGATGCAACGCCTGCGTGGACAACCACGCCCCCCCAAGCTCAAGCTACAAATTATTCCACGTGATCGGCATAGTTTGTCGCGTCAACACATATCCAGTGCAGCCAAAAAAGTGTTGTATGGCTTACAGGAAGCTGGCTTTCAAGCCTATCTGGTGGGTGGCAGCGTACGCGACCTGCTTTTGGGCTTACAACCCAAAGACTTTGATGTAGCTACCAATGCGACACCGGAAGAAGTACGTAATATTTTTCGATCCTCGCGCATTATCGGACGTCGCTTCAGATTGGTTCACGTCATGTTTGGCAGGGAAACCGTGGAAGTTGCCACGTTTCGAGCTCACCATCAGGATGACACAGGCCAGGGAGCAACCAATGCTACGGGCATGATCGTTCGTGATAATGTCTATGGCTCCATCGAGCAAGATGCTGAACGACGCGACTTTACGGTCAATGCCCTTTATTACCATATCGCTGACTTCTCGATCCATGACTTTGCTGGAGGTTTTGCGGATATTGAAAGGCGTACACTTCGTCTGATCGGCCATCCCGAGACACGTTACCGGGAAGACCCTGTACGTATGCTCAGAGCTGTACGTTTTGCTGCCAAGTTGCAATTTACACTGGATCCCGCGTGTGCAGAACCCATTCCTCATCTGGCCACGCTGCTTTCCAGTGTTTCTCCACACCGACTCTTTGATGAAGTGCAGAAGTTACTAGCTTGTGGCCATGCCACGCAAATACTGGACATGCTGGAAAACTTGCGCCTTTTGCCCGTACTGTTCCCCTCCCTGCATGCCAACGACGCCAGCATGACCTTGATACGAGCTACAGCGCGCAGTACCGATGAAAGAATAGCTGTCGGCAAAAGCATCAATCCAGCCTTCTTTTATGCAGCACTACTCTGGCAAAGCGTACAGGATCGGCAATGTCAGTTGCATGATCATGGTTCTCCTGTCATGCCGGCCTGGCAACAGGCTTCACAGTATGTGCTGCAAAAACAGTCAGAACGCACCGCTTTAACCAAATTTACCGGGATGGCCATCCGTGAAATCTGGGAAATGCAACCTCGACTGCAGGTGCCCGATGTACGTCAACTGGATGGCCTGCTGTCGTCGCCCCGTTTTCGGGCCGCCTTTGATTTTCTGGTGCTTCGTGAAGCCTCGGGAGAAAAAACCGGCCATATGGGGGCCTGGTGGGAGCGCTACCAGCATGCCGACCCCGGACTACAGGCTGAAATGACCCGAGCCTTGGTTGACCAAAAAGCCACTGCCACTCCTAACCGTCGCAAGCGGCGACCGCGCAAACGTAAACCAACATGAACAGTACCGTTTATATTGGCTTGGGCGCCAATATCGGGGATGCACAAGGCTCCCTGGCAGCTGCCTTGGACGCACTACACGCTGAAGACCTTATCATTGAGGCCAGGTCACCCTGGTACTGCAGTTCACCTCTAGGCCCTGTGAAGCAGGATAATTTTATTAACGCCGTGGCTCGATTGAGCACATCGCTTGCCCCGCTTGACCTCCTGGATTGCCTGCAAGCTCAGGAAACACGTCAGGGGCGACGACGAGAAGTGCATTGGGGCCCTAGAACACTGGATCTTGATATACTGATCTGGCAAGGCATCAGCATGGAAACTCCTCGCTTGACGATTCCTCACCCGTACTTGACCCAGCGTGCTTTTGTCTTGTTACCGCTACTGGACCTGGACCCCAATCTCTGCTTACCTGATGGACATCGTCTGGATAGCTTTCTTGATCAGGTTCAGGATCAGCATTTGTATCGACTGGAAACCATATCGGAACCAGGACAGGGGATGACTTCATGACAGCCGCAGTAACACTCAACACCTTGCGTCAACTCAAAGCTCAGGGCCAGAAATTTGCATGCCTGACCGCTTATGATGCCAGTTTTTCTCATGCCATCAGTCAGGCGGGTATTGAAGTTATCCTCGTTGGAGATTCATTGGGCATGGTGATTCAAGGTCACGACTCGACCTTGCCCGTTACCCTGGACGACATGGTCTACCATACGCGATGTGTTGCTCGCGGCAATCAGGGCAGCCTGTTGATGGCGGATCTGCCCTTTATGACCTATGGCGATGAATCCGCAGCTTTGACCAGTGCCGCCGCCTTGATGCGTGCAGGGGCCCATATGGTCAAACTTGAAGGGGGGCAATGGCTTGCCCCTACGGTTACCTCCCTGCGCCGAAACGGGGTACCTTGCTGCCTGCATATGGGTCTGACTCCTCAATCCGTTCATGTGTTTGGCGGATATAAGGTTCAAGGCCGACAGGAGGCCGCGGCGCAACAATTGCTGGAGGATGCCCTGATCCTTGAACAGGCGGGAGCTGATCTTATTTTGCTTGAATGCGTTCCTCGTCAGCTGGCTGAATCGCTGACCAAGGCTGCACAGGTCCCCGTTATCGGCATCGGCGCTGGAGCTAGTACCGATGGCCAGGTGCTGGTCTTACAGGACATGCTGGGTCTACACCACGGCAAAGTGGCCCGTTTTGTCAAAAATTTCCTGAAAGGCCAAGACAGTATCGAGGCCGCCTTGCGCGCCTACCGTGAAGCTGTCCGCCTTGGCCACTTTCCTGCCTTAGAACATGGATTTGAATGAGGTAACTGAATGATTACTGTTCATGACAAAGCTGCACTTCGCTCTTGGATTAGCCTATGCCGCCAGCAAGGCCAACGCATAGGCTTAGCTCCGACCATGGGCAATCTGCATGCCGGCCATCTTCGCTTGCTTGAAAAGCTGCGCCCGCATTGTGACCGTATCGTTTGCTCAATTTTTGTCAATCCAACCCAATTTGCAGCGCATGAAGATTTTGGCAGCTATCCGCGCACCCTTGAAGCTGACCAGATAAAACTTGAACAAGCTGGCTGCGACCTTGTTTTTGCTCCTTCTGCCAACGTCATGTACAACGGCCACACTGATCAATTGACACGAGTTGTAGTTCGTAACATGGAAAATCTACTGTGTGGAGCCTCCCGACCGGGGCATTTTCAGGGCGTAGCTACGGTGGTCAGCAAGCTGTTTAATCTGGTTCAGCCCGATGTCGCTTGTTTCGGTGAAAAGGATTTTCAGCAACTTAGCCTGCTGCGTCAAATGACCCTCGATCTGGATTTTCCGATAACGATCGTGAGTTGCCCGACCGAACGAGAAGCCGATGGTTTAGCCATGAGTTCTCGTAACCAGTATCTATCCCCTGAAGAGCGGCAGCGCGCGCCCATGCTGTATCGTACGCTGCAACAAATGCGTGATGCCATCCTGCAAGGCAACCGTGACTATCGCATGCTGGAGACCGCTGCCACTGGATTACTCGACAAATCAGGTTTTGTCACCGATTATTTTAGTATTGCTGATGCGAACACCTTACAGCCCGCTGAATCAACGACATCCGACTTGTTAGTGGCTGTAGCAGCACGACTAGGCAGCACACGATTGATAGACAATCTAACCTTATGTAACAAAAAGGCTTAAAACCTCTGGTTTGGATTGAATGACAGGCCTAACTTAGGCACAATACAAGCGTGAGGTGCCATGGATGGAAGGGTTTGTTACGCCTGTAACTTAAGCGGCAAGGTTAGCCACGCGACACCATACAGCAGTCATCGGAGATATTTATGCAATGCACCATGCTGAAAGCCAAACTTCACCGGGCTTGCGTAACCCATGCTGAATTGAACTATGAAGGTTCCTGCGCCATTGACGGTGATTTACTGGATCTTTCCGGCATCTTGGAATACGAACAAATTCAGATTTATAACGTCACCAACGGTGAACGCTTTACCACGTATGCCATTCGTGCGGAAGAAGGTTCCCGCATGATCTCGGTCAATGGTGCAGCAGCCCATAAGGCAGGCGTGGGTGACCGGCTGATTATTTGTGCCTATGCCACTTACACCGCCGCTGAACTGGTTAATTTCAAACCGCGCCTGATTTACTGCACACAGGAAAACGCGGTTAGTCATACCACCAACGCCATCCCCGTTCAAGTCGCTTAAACAACACAATCTTCTTGGTGTTCACCTTTACCTAGACCAGCATTCAGGCAGACCGCTCAAGGTCTGCCTTGCCTATGGGCTCGCAAAGGTCTAGATTATTTACTCTAATTCTAATCTTGACCCATCAAGCCAGCAGGAATCATACCCATGTACCCTATTGAGCGCCATCCGGTCCAACCCCATATCGCTGAGCATGCACGCGTAGACCGCCCAACCTATGAGCAATGGTACCGCCAATCCATAGAGCAACCTGAAGTTTTTTTTGCTGAACAAGCGAAAAAACTCTTGCACTGGTATTCCCCCTGGACAGAAGTTGTACACCAGCAATGGAGTGAAGGCCGGGCTCGGTGGTTCGATGGTGCAACCCTCAATGCCTGTTTTAACTGTGTTGATCGACACTTGCCCGGTCGTGCCGCACAAACAGCGCTGATTTATGAAGGTGATGAACCTGGGCATGATCAAACTATTTCCTACCAACAGCTTTATGAAGAAGTCACCCGCTTAGCCAATGCTCTTAAAGCCCGCGGCGTCAAACGCGGTGATGTGGTTTGCATCTATCTACCCATGATTCCCCAGGCTGTTTATGCCATGCTGGCCTGTGCCCGCATTGGCGCGATTCATTCGGTTGTCTTCGGTGGTTTTTCACCGGAGTCATTGAAAGACCGACTGCTGGATGGACATTGCGTCGCTGTGATCACGGCTGATGAAGGCATACGTGGCGGCAAAGCGGTACCCCTCAAGGCCAATACCGACAAAGCCCTGGAGTCCTGCCCTGACGTACATACGGTTCTGACCGTACGCCGCACAGGCTCCCCCGTACACTGGAAAACGGGCCGTGATATCTGGTACCACGATCTGGTTCCGCACATGACCACGGACTGCCCTCCTGAAGTCATGCAGGCTGAAGATCCACTTTTTATACTTTATACCTCGGGCTCTACCGGCAAACCTAAGGGCGTCATGCACACCACGGGCGGCTACCTGCTGGCGACGACCATGTCATTCCTCTACGTCTTTGACTATCGGGAACATGAGATCTATTGGTGCACTGCTGATGTGGGTTGGATCACAGGACATAGCTATATTGTTTATGGGCCTCTGGCAGCTGGCGCCACTTCCCTGATTTTTGAAGGGACGCCCACCTATCCTCATGGCGGCAGATTCTGGGAAGTTATCGATAAATGGCAGGTCAATATTTTTTACACAGCGCCAACGGCCCTGCGTTCCCTGATGCGTTTGGGCGAAGAGCCTGTCAAGCGTGCCAAAAGAAATTCATTGCGTATCCTAGGTTCCGTGGGTGAACCCATCAATCCTGAAGCCTGGGAGTGGTATTTCCATGTCGTAGGTGACAGCCGCTGCCCCATCGTCGACACTTGGTGGCAAACCGAAACCGGAGCCATCATGATTTCGGCGCTCCCTGGTGCCATTGACCTCAAACCTGGCTCAGCCACGCTACCCTTCTTTGGAGTTAAGCCGGAAATTGTTGATGCGGAGGGGCATACTCTGGAAGGAGAATGTTCTGGCAACCTGGTTATCTCCTGCACTTGGCCCAGTCAGATACGTACCGTTTTTGGCGATCATGAGCGCATGGTCGCCACCTATTTCTCAGCTTACCCTGAAAAGTACTTCACCGGAGATGGAGCACGCCGCGATGCAGATGGTTACTACTGGATCACCGGCCGTGTGGACGACGTACTCAATGTTTCAGGGCACCGTATGGGAACTGCGGAAATCGAGTCTGCCTTGGTGCTGCACGATGCTGTTGCCGAAGCTGCTGTGGTCGGTTTTCCACACGACATCAAAGGCCAAGGCATCTATGCCTATGTGACTCTAATGAATGGCACTGCCCCCAGTGAAGCGCTACGCAAGGAGCTGTTAGCCTTTGTTTCCAAGGAAATAGGTGCTATCGCTCGCCCAGATGTCATTCAGTTTGCAGGCACCTTGCCTCGCACACGCTCAGGCAAAATCATGCGCCGTATTCTGCGCAAGATTGCCGAGAATGAACTCAGCAACCTTGGCGACACCTCAACACTGGCTGATGCCTCGGTACTGGACGAACTCATCGCCAACCGCCAGAAACCTTCCTGAAACCTATGAGCTGCGCGCCTCCACAGTGGCGCGTAGCAATAGGGTCTTGGCCGCCGCACCTCTGGGCAAGGTTCCGTATTGATGTTGCGGGCCTTGCTGCAACCTGGTAACACAAAAAGCGTCCGCGACTTCCGCCGGCGAGTCACGCAACATCAGGCTTGCTTGCAGGGCTAAGGCCATCTGATCCACCCAACGACGCGCATCAAACTCCAGATCTTCAGCCGCTGCGCTCCTGAAACCACGTTGTAATTGATTTACAAAGCTATCAAACAGGGCATGTTGTCCTTGTGCCAACGCTATTTCCTGCCAAAAAGCCTCTAAAACGGCGGGTGTTTTGTGTA
>JAJZHP010000025.1 GCA_021804355.1 Pseudomonadota bacterium
AAATACCTAACAGTGCTGTACCAACCGTACCTTACCCTTGTCAGAGGGAACTCCTTCGTGTGATATGAAACTCAGGGAACCGTTCTCGCAGCTTGTGTTCTAGTATGCCTAGGGTTGCAGTGTCACTTGAGTTTGAGATCTCTAGACTACCTGCCAGCATGGCAACGGCTTGGGCGTACACAGCCATTGCGGTGTCGCTGGAACTCCAGCCCAGTGCAAGCAATTCAGATACCCAGGGTTGATAGATGATGGCGCAAAATTGATCTTGGATTTCTTGCAGGGTCCTGGGGGATTTAGGTAAAGGTTGAGGCCGGGCTACAAAGGTGATGCAGGTGTTTACTGCCAGTGATCCCATGGCCCTAGGCCTGGCCTTTCTTTCAATGCATAAAGGCTGTGCGCTACAAATAACTAAAGGAGCCTGTCTGAAAGCCTGAATCAGTGCCAGCCATCCCCCTAAGGAAGCATGGGTATACACAAAACTTATGAGCCCATGAGGCTTTAGGACACGAGCGGCTTCATGTAAAGACTGAGTTAGCATGTCACAATAATTGGAATGGGCGAGCAGCTGTGTACCCGAGCGTTGACGTGAGGCAACGAGTTCCTCGGAGCCTGCTTGAGCTGTGGTGGGTGGAGCAAATAGCGTCGGGTTAATTGGGTTAAATAGCATTCTTTTCCAAGCATAAAAAAAGTCGGCCAGAATGCTGTAATACATATTGTCGTAATAAGGAGGGTCCGTCACGATGGCATCGAAATAAGCATCTGGATACGGAAGTTTGCGGGCTGATGCCAGTTGAACGTTGGCTGTGCCCCTACGCAAAGCCAAAGAGTCCAGTCCATCCAGCAAGCGTTGTAATTTGCCCCGTAAATTGCCGGGTCCACTGAGTAGGGGATCTGTTTCAGCATAATCCCAGAGCATGGCAATGCCGGGACCACAGAAGGCTCTTCCTACCTGCTCATTTTGCGCTATCCACATGGATAAGCGGCAGTTCCAGTCAATCATTTGGTCGATTAGTCCGGACAGTACACCCAAGACAAAATGAACTTCATGGCAAGGTAGCGTGGTTGATAGAGATCGGTATTCCTCGAGCAATTCATAGATCAGCGCTAGTAATACAACGCGCTGACGTGGGTTCATAACATCTGCATGAGTCGTCATTCCATAAAGCGCAGGATTAACAATGCCCGACCAGCAAGGGAGGGATGAAGCCGGTAATGGTTGACCAATCTTTTCTAAATAATCTTGTTCCCGCTGTTTAAGAAAACCAGAGTCCGGGCAGGCGGTTCGATCGGGCAGTACAAAGGATTTGCCTGTGTCCTGATTTTTCAAGACCAGAGTCATAAGCTCATCACGGCACGCCGTGATATCAGGTTTTAAAGATTGCCCACAGCGTGGACAGCTAAAGCGCGAGCTTAGAGAAGGTTTGGATATAGCTTGGTCGTCTGTTATGGATAGTATCTGTGCATGGCTTTGAGAGCTTAAAGTCAGCCTCAGTGAACGTTTTTTAGTTCGTGATAACCAGGGACGTTTTGACAGGCTAAAGCGATAATGGCATTTAATGCATACTACGGAGTAGCTCCACAGGTAGGTAATAGGTCCTGGTAAAGTATTTTCAGAACATGAAACTTGTCTTAGGGGATAAAGATCCATGGTGACTTGTTGCAGTCGATCAAGAATCCGATGCCCTGCATTCTGGATGATAGATTTTAGGCGACCGATATCCCCTGAAGGGACAAGGCTGAGATGACACTGTTGGATGAAAACAGAGAGTTCATTGATATCTGAGGCATGAACCTCGGCACCTAAATTAACTCCCTCCAGTGGGATAGTTCCTCCCCCTCCAAACATATCAAGTAGCTTGGGGCGATCACCGTATTGTTCTAACAGGGTTTGCTCGCAGGAGGATAAAGCTTTTTCCTCTCCAATCAGTGAATGTGCCGTAGTTGCCAACAGGGTTTGTGCGCTGGCATTTTGTGACTGGCAAAGTGAGGCGAACACCAGGGAACGCATAGCACTGTGTGGCCGTCGAGCCCACCAGACCTGCAAGGTATGTGAAGTCTCACCACGGGCATGCCGCTCTTTGCTGCCAGCCAGTGAGGCATCGACATACATCAATCCTGCATCGATAAGACGCAGATCCGGAGCTGATACTTCGCAAAATGCAGGTGTCGACCTTGATGCAGGTGGTTGGCTAAGATCAAACGGCATCATAGGATTCCATGGTAGGGATACCGATTAGGATCGATTTTAAAAGCCAGCTTGGCCGAATGGCACCGAATGTCAAAAACATGGGTAGTTCAGGTCAAGCTGATCTTTGGTTCAATCGCTAGACTAATAAATATCATAGTGGGTGAGGGCCTGATCATGCTAGGTTTCCCTTTGGGTGTTTTGTTTGCGAATGGATTTGAATGGTTTGCACATAAGTACGTACTCCACGGTGTTCCCAAACACGGTCAACCTCGTTATAGCCCCTTCCCAAAGAACATGCGCAGTCATTGGGCACATCATAAGGAAGTCAGGCTGACCAGTTTCCATGACCACGCCTATGAAGAAGGCTTAATGAACTGGCGTACGAGAAATGAAGTGGCATCCCTATTGGTATTAACGGGTGCCAGCACCCTAGTGGCTCCCGTGGCACCTTTTTTTACGCTGGGAACTTATTATGGGGCTGCCCGATATTTCTACGTGCATCGCAAAGCACATCTAGATCCAGCATGGGGGCGTCAGCATGTGCCCTGGCATTACGATCATCATATGAATAAGAGTCAGGATGCTAACTGGTGCGTGACTCGCCCTTGGTTCGATTACCTTATGGGCACACGAGTTATGGCTAGTCCTGTCTGGGCTGAGAGCAATCCCTTGGGATGGAAATTACCCGGTTTTCTAGAGAAGCCGCTTAATCAATGGACGCAGCGCTGGTTTCCTCCTGTCTATGCTGCTCAGCAGATAGCCCCGGATATGTTGGCTAAGGGTCAAGAAGGGGTCATGCATGGCTGATTGGAGAATAGCGCAAACTACACCAGCTTCCCTGATTAATGGGGATGGATCCGTTAATTTTGGATGGTGGCAAAAACCCTTTGATGTTCTGGGTCTCGATAGGATTCAAGTACCCGATCCCATGGGAGGGTTTCGCGCACGGATGACACGCTATTGGCGTTTTAAGCGTTGGGAGTTCTGGTGTTTGGATAATGAGATCTGCATGGTAGGTCTCGCCCTGGTGGATTTAGGGTATGCCTGGTCGGTATTCGCTTATGTTTATGATAAGGCTAGCAGCCAAACACATTCATGGACGGAACGTCATGCGCCCTGGTCCCCTTTCGGAAAAGCAAAGCTCGTGATGAGTGAGGGTGCACAACAGGGTCGAACTTACTATCAAGGGCCTGGGGGCATGGTTGAGGTTATTCATGCTCCACAAGGGAGACAGCTTAGGATAGATCTCCCTGCTTTGGGCATACAAGGCTCCCTGTGGATCCCTTCGATAGAGGCTTTATCGCTATGTCTGCCAACAGGAGCTGATGGTTGGACCTATACCTGTAAGCTGGTAGGTATGCCGGTCCTGGGCCAATTAACCGTCTCTGGAAAAGTGATTGATCCTGCTCATGCTTGGGCTAGCCTGGATATGAGTTTAGGGTTGATGCGCCGCGAGACCAGTTGGCAATGGACCTCACTGATGGGTCAAGTTGCTGGGCACGTAGTGGGTTTGAATCTGGCCATGGGCGTTAACGAGAGCGGTCAAACTGAAAATGCACTGTGGCTGGACGGGCATTTGTATAAGCTAGGATCAGCTTCTTTTCACCCGCAAGAGGGTGGTTGTTGCGTGCAGGCGGATGGTGTCGATCTTGAGTTTCAGGGGCGATCCTCACATGGCGAACACGTGAAGGTGGGTCGGTGGGTGGCCAGCCGTTTCAAGCAGTGGCAAGGTTGTTACCGGGGGTATATCCAAGTGCCAGGAGGCGAGGGTGTCCCCGTTGAGGGCATCTATGGGTTGTGGGAGGATCATTATGTGAAGTGGTAATACATGTTAGTGATTTGCTACCTTGCTCATAAGGGACTATACCTGAAGGGACAATCGTACAAAATTCATCCAGAAACATGGGCCATGGGTAATTCCTTATGAAAGAAAGAAGTTTTGCTAACCCCTTAAGTCAAATGCGATGGCTGGGAGTCTGTTGTTGTTTAAGTATCATAGTCTTGGTTCAGCCAGTTTATGCTGAGATCGCCGTTATTGTGGGAACACATAGTGACCTGAAGCAGTTGGATAAGCAGGCTTTGGTCGACATCTATTTGAGTAAAACGAATAAGGCCCCTGATGGCACAGCGGTTATTCCTCTGGATAATACTGGAAAAATTCGCAGTCAATTTTATCGTGTGACCGTGAATAAATCGCTAAAACAACTGCGAAGATTCTGGTCACATCAGGTGGTTCAGGCTACCGGAGAGCCCCCTAAGGAGTTGGATTCAGATAAGGAGATTCTAGATGTGGTCAGTAGGAACCCAAATACCTTGGGTTATGTTGATCGAGCCCATGTGAATGACCAAGTGCGCGTATTATTGACGCTACCCTAAAAGGTTCCGGAGGGGTGCTGTCCGGAACCCAGGGTGGTACGGTACTTATTGAGAGAATATCGGCAGGGCTAAAATAGCATCTTTCTTGACGGCATCAAGGTGATCTGGGTTCAGTCCCAAGGCGACCAAGAGGGTAGGCGCTATCTGCTGCGTGGATATACGCTGATGTACTAGGTGGTGCTTGGGTTGACCTGCACTAATGATCAGCAAACATACATGCCGATCATCACGACCATAGCCACCATGTTCGGCCCGTTTGGTTTCACCGGCATGTCCATAGATGACCCCATGCTGGCTGATGATAACGATATCTGGGCTACGTTCATCTTGGGGGTAATGAAGCGGAGCCGACTGGGCATCAAGTACATGCAGAATACCCAGGGCGTGATGCTGTTTTTGCAAAGCCTTGATCACAGCAGGTTTAAACTTGGCATCTTTCAGCCAGATTAAACCACCATCATCAGCGGTTAAATGTGCCAGCGCACCAGGGGCTGCATGCTCGATAACCTGTCGAAGTGTCTTGCTCTCAATGTGTCTGACAAGGTTTGAGTTCATCGGGCTATTGCCATGCTTGGCTGTCAAAATGATCAAGGTGTTATCTTGCAGGTTTTGCTGTTGTAAGGTGTTTTTTAACTCAGTAAGGCGTTGATCGATATCTTCAAATGCAAGTTGCAATGCTGGCTGAGGACGTTGCCCCTGATAGCCTGCCAGCTTTTGTGCAACACTGATAACTTGCATATTCATGCCCATGAGCTCAGGTACTACGCCCGGGTGCTGCCCATCATGGCCCTGTCCCTTCAACTCATAGATCAGGGCTTGCATTTTCAGGCGATCATACTCAGCTGTTTTATCGACAGAGGCTGTGATTTTATCTTTAGAGTTATCTAGTTTTCCCTCAAAATTGGCACCGATCTCAGGTGTATACAAGTCATCGACGGCATGGCCTTGTGGACCATTGACGATATCATAAGCAGGGTGTTTGTCGATCCAGGCGGTAGCGCCCCCGGCAGCATGCACAACATCAAAAACTGTATTGACCTTGAGATAAGCATGCGGATATACCGGTGAGCAACCGTGGTCAGGGTCACGGGGAAGTTTGTCAGGATCTATAGCGGTGTTAGTAGCGTTATCGATAGTCTCGTCATAAGCAACGACAGTGCCGCGAACACTACAATCCGATCCGGGAGCAGCGAGCCGTCGGTTATAGGTGACATCGTACCAGATCCCCGTCGTTGACGGTTGCCCCCCCGTGATCAGTGCTATCAGTCCTGGAAAAGAATCGGCAGGAGCTGGCGTATAGGCTTGATCAAAACGTATGCCTTTTTTAGCCCAGCTAGCGAGCGTGGAGTTAGGTGCATGTTTTATAAAGGTCTCCAAATCCTCTGCATGCATTCCGTCGATACTGATCAGAATGGCATGCTGATAGGTCTGTGCCTGTGCACTTAGAGCGCATACTAAAAGTCCAACCAGAAGTCCAAGACCTTTCATGGGTTAATCCTCACTTAATCGATGGTAGACCCATAGACTGAAAGGTAAGCGCTCTCCTTTCAGATTGCCTGGAGGGGTAGGGTAGTGGGCGGACATGACCGCCTGCACGGCAGCATCATCGAGCAAACGGTAGCCGCTGCTGACCAGAACAGTGACATTGCTGGCCGATCCATCCAGGAAGGTGAACCCAACGCGGGTGCGACCATGCATATGCGAAATACGGGCTGCATAAGGATATTGCACGGCTGACTGCACTGCACCCAATACTTGCTCATTGAAGGTGGCCAGAATGTGCGGATCAGGTTGCGGTGGCGCCGGGGGCGTTATCGGTGCTTTGGCAATGGGCTCCTGAGTTTTCGGGGGAACCACCTTGGGGGGCGTGACAACGGGTACCGGGGTTGGTGTATCAACGGTCTTCGGTAAAGGCACTGGAGGTGTCACCGGCTGCACAGGCCTAGGGACCACAGGGTGAACCATGTGCACCGGGGGTTTGACCGGAGGCTTGACCTCAGGTTTGGGGGGCTGCGGCAAAACGGGAAAACTTATAGTAACCGGTACCGCAGGAGGTTCAATATGCTGATGGGCCTGAGTCATGGCCCATATCAAGGCAAATATCATGCCGCCTTCTAGCAGGGAAGCTATTAAAGCGGCTTTGGACATATCACCTTTAAGGATGGATTTCACGTGCTGCCAGACCAATTTGTGTAACTCCTGCGTGACGGCAAGCATCCATCACGGTCATCAGATGTTGTAAGGAGGTATCCCGGGCTCCAGCGATGGTGACCACGGTGTCGCGCGCATGACCACTTTGCTGCAGGTAAGCGGTCAGTTGGTCAGGACTTAAGGTGTGTGCATCCACCTCAATAAGTCCTTGGGCATTCAAATTAATGATGACCTGTGGGTGAGGTAGCGTGGTGGTGCTACTGCTGCTGGCCAAACTGGAGGCCAATCCTTTAGAAGGAATCATGTGCAGGGTAAACATGATGAAAAATATCAATAAAAAGAACATGATATCAATCATCGGGATAATTTCTATGCGCGCTTTGCGCGTTTCAAAATAACGCATTTATGCGGTCTCCGACTCAAGATTACGTTGCCGCGTAGCAGAGTTATGTCGGGGGGCTTTGACGCGATTGAGTAGCATAACTTTGATGGTTTCAAGTTGGTGCATAACGATGCGAACTCGATTGTTTAAGCCATTAAAGGCGATCAGGCCAAGGATGGCGATAAACAGGCCGCAGGCCGTCGCTAACAGCGCCTCAGCGACCCCACCTGTAACTTGGGTAGGTGCGTTATTGGCATCCGATAGAACGGAGAATGCATTAAACATTCCGATGATGGTGCCGAGCAGTCCCAATAAGGGGGCGAGGGTCACGATAGTATCGAGTATCCAGAGAAACCGGTCTACATGCGGGATTTCACGCATGATGGATTCTTCCATACGGGACTCTGCATGTTCGTGATCCGGCTCGCGGCGTAGTTGCATGGCAGTATTCAAGAGTCTTTCCTGCACATGCCCGGAATAGCGGTCAGCCAGCTCTTTGAGTACGGGGAGTGTAGGTTCATGATGCTCATCGAGTTGAGCCATCAGTGACATGCCTACGCGCAGGGTTTGGTAGAGAAACCAGCTACGCTCAATGACGATCGTGAGTGCTACCAGCAACAGCAGCGCCATAAAATAAATGATGCCGCCAGAAGCCTGAGCGATATGTTGCAGTGACTGTAATGACATAGTGTAGACACGCTTAGCATGATGTCATGCTGGCCGGAGCGTTACCTGGCGTGTACTCCTCAAAGCTCCTGGTTGATAAAAGACCATGCCCACACGAGGTGGGCATGGTCTGCCTCTGGATAATTGATTAGATTTTTGTACTGATTGATGCGGTGATAGAGCGTCCTGGCAGTGTCCAGAACAGAATGTCACCTGTTGGCGCAGTACCATCGGTGTAGTACAGGCCTCCATGGTTGAATAAATTATCTACTTGCAGCCCAATCTTGGTGGCCCTGTCTTTGCCGAAACTGTAGCTGGTTGACAGACTTGCTGTTGAGTAGCCAGGCATGACGTAATTGGGGATGGTGGGCCCATTAGGGTATAGGGATCCACTTTGCCCTGTGTAATACTGGCCTACATATTTATCAAGCAAGGATGCGTAAAAACCGCTTTTATCATAGATGAGGCCGCCTGCCAAAGTGCGTACTGGAGTGTTGGGTAACCAGTTGCCCTTATTATCATGAGCACTGTTCACTGAACCGTTGGTATAGAGGCTCAATCCTGAGCCCACATAGTAAGTGGCCTGCCCCTCAATGCCTTTGTATTGTGTTGTGCCGCTGGCATTGTAATAGGCTGTCGTAGTTCCTAACTGTTCAGACAATATCTCATTGCTGAAGCGAATTAGGTACAGGTCCATGTCAGCAGCAAAACGACCATTTTTAAAGGCAGTGCCCCACTGATAGTTCGTGGTCGTCTGTGGGTTTACGTTGGTTTGTGCTGGCTGGTTAACGTAGAAGAAATTGAGCTTAGGAGCCATGAAGCCTTCAGCAGCCTGAATATAAGTTGTCCATGCCGAGGTGAAACTGTAATGTGCATCCAAAGAAGGCAAAGCCTTGCTCCAGGTTTTGCTGTAGTTAAGCGGAGCTGATGTATTGGCATTAATGGCCGCATCTATACTTCTGGAGTAGGATACATATTTGAGGCCTGGCCGCACCGTCAGGTCGTCGGTGGGTTTCCATGCAAACTCGGCATAGGGCTGAAAGGTGTTCCAACTGTCTGCCATATTCCAGTTATAGGAATTTGGAGTAGTCACTTGGGAACCATTCACTGTGTAGTTAGGAGCACCACCCTGGGTCCAGTCCACATTTTGGTTGGAGCGCGTGTTGTACTGGTGATCAAACCATAGTCCAACGTTCAGGTCCCCTGAGTTAAGGTGATCTGAGGCGCGCAAGGTGTCACCCACTGAACGGTATTGCATAGTCATGCTGACGCCAGGTACATCCGAAGCTCCCAAGGATGTACCTAATCCGCCACCCATGCCACCTGGGGTAAGGTTGGAGTATGTCGGGTTAGATTCCTGATTGAGAGGCAAGCCAAAAGTTTGGCCGTTATACCCTATGTGTCGGTATCCAAAGGTGTAAAGTTTATTATCGATAGACCAACTGCCTTGTTGGCTATTGATGCCAATATAGGACATATCACCGTTGATTTGGTCACGGTTATAGCCAACAAAGGTTTGGCTGTTGGGGTTGTTGCTAAGTCCGAAGTTATTCCCGTACATCTGCATTTGTGTCAAGGTTGCGCCTTGGGGGGGGTTCTGATCAAGTTGGTTGACCATAGCCATGACGGTCACAACGGTATTATCAGTAACAGGTTTGATCATCTTGAAGATGGCATTGGTGCGCCGTTGATGCGAATAGGTTAAGAATCCATCGGATGACACTTGTTTGACATCCAGGTAAGCAGAGCCATCTCCCCAGTTATGCAGGGTGCCGGTGTCAAACTCAGCACCAACCAATTTGGTATTGAAGCTGCCTGAGCTAACATAGGGTGATACACCCGCTTCAGCCGAGGGGTCTTTGGTGGTATTGGCAATATTACCGCCAAAGGTGGAGTAGCCGATGGTGGCAGCACTGCCCGGGCCACGATCTACCGTGATTGACCCCAAATCCTGAGCCATGAAATAAGAAGTCGAGTGGTGAGTAAAATCATTAGAGTCGCCGATAGGAATGCCATCAAACGTCACGTTGTATTGACCATCCTGGAATCCGCGGATACTTAATCCTTGCGATTCCATCAAGCCATTTCCGTTGGGGTCTACATTCCATACACTAGGAGCGATGGCGACGATGTCTGTGTAGTTAGAGGCAGGTCCTGCATTTTCTTCGATGTAGTGTTTAGAGATAATTGAAGCAGGCTCCGTTTCTGACAGTGATGCTTGTGTAGGAGCCTGGGCGGGTGCTGATTGTGGATTGTCACTGGTGCTGCTGTTGTCGTTCACGTCATTGGCATCATTCTGTACGGTACCCAAATCCACTTGGGCTGTTCCTGCCGCCATAGCTTGACTGCTGATGACCAGCATACTGGTCATGACCAGCTGAGCTAGCGTGCTCTTGCGAAATGTTTGAAAGTTCATGCTCTAAGCTCCGTCCCCAAAAATTATTGACCTGTCTTTAAGTCAGCCGTTAAGGAGACAAGCAGTCTCCTGTCAAACGAGGCGGGAGCATAGGGGCGAAAGATTACAAAATGGCTACAGTTTTGTTTCAGTTGTTGTGTGAACCCTGGCCATCTTCAAGCCAAATTGGGGTACCAGCGTTGTAGTGCAGCCTGTTGATAGAGAACTCGTGGTTCTCCTTGCGGAAGCCAGCTAGGACCAGCGGCAGCAGCTTGCAGCAAAAAAGTGAGTAAAGTCAGGTGACGGCGCAGGACTCGCTCAAGTCGATGGGGCAGGATAGGATTAAAATGACCGAACAGGCTGAATAATTGTCGGGGATTTTTCTGAATCCAGGTCCAAGATCCCATTTCCAGGGTAAAAGGTAAAAATACTCCCGGGTACTGCAGCTGGTGCTCTTCGTAGAGATAGTCCCATAAATCGCCATGCGTGCAATAAATGACAGATTGAGGCTCCATCTGATAAAAGCTGTGTTGTGGATAGGTGTCGTTGAATAATTTGCGTAGAGCGAATGCCTCGGCCAGATGAGGTGCTGGGCTATGTTGGCGGGCATAGGGAAACCATATCCGGTCTAACAGTCCGAAACCGGAGTGACAATCGATAGCGATCGATAAGGGGCGCCCAAATAGGTGATCTCTCATGGTCTGACATAAAACTGAGGATTCTACTTCCATGGGTGCGCCAGCAACCCCTCGGTACCAAGGCAGGTGTGGAGAATAACGGTGACCGCCAACCAGAAAGGGCACATGCCCCTGGGCATCGATGGGAGCATTACGCATGAGGTCCACACCATGACCATTGCTGCGTGTGCGTCGCATCAAACCAATGGGATTAACGGCGGGCATCACAACGATGTGGACATGTTCCAGTAGTGTCTGCAAGCTGGTATCCCAGCGCATGCGCGCAATCAGGGAACGTAGAAAAGCAAGCACTACATCAGTTCCTATGCGCTCAAGCCCATGAACCCCGCCAATAAAGGCGACGGCAGGGGAACCAGGGTCTGAACTTCCCAAGGTGATAAGTGGCAAGGGAAAACTTACACCATCAGCTTCCACCAGGCCGGCGGTATCGAGCTGAATCAGGTCATGAACAGGCTCGATCATCTCCGCCAGCTGGTCTTGAAGGTGAAAACCGGAAGCCTTGGTGGTCATGCCAGGGTCTCAGTAAAGTAGCCCGAAGCCAATGGATGCATTGTCTAACTCGGGATGTGAATTATACCGCTCGATGGCAAAGGTAAAGCTGATGCGATTCTCCAGGGTTAAGCTGTAAGGTGAGCGGTGGTTGCCCGTAAAGAAATCATAAAGCTCGGTCATGTTAAAATCATGACGTAGTCTTTGCACGGCGCCTTTGCTTCCATAGCCAGCTTGTAATTGCAGAATATTGGCAAAACCTATGCCTGCATAAGCGTTAGCTGCCTTTTCGTTCGTAAAATCCTTGTAAGCCACGCCGACATTAACAAAGGTGCGTGCATAGTTGGTATCGAGAAAGAAGCCAGACCCTAATCCGCCATCCCGCGTGGTGTCAGATCGTCCAGCAGAGAAGAGAACGCCAGGTATCAATGTTGGATCCAGCCCGGCTCCATCATCGGCCCATGTATAATCGCAGCACATGCCTATAATAAGCAGCAGATAGATGAATACTTGCTTCATACAGATTCTCCTTTGAAATAAGGTAATATCGACATCCTTGACTGACTCGGTAAAGCCGCCTATGGGTGCTTAGCATAGGAGAGAGTGGTTCATCAACACAAATAGAAAACTTGAGATTTTTCTGATTTAGGATATTTTCCCTGCATTCAGGGGCGCTATGTTCGTGCTGAATTGAGGACACTATCGTGCAGAGTAAAACACTGGGGCAGCAGTTAGCCGCGACCACCAAAGTATGGCGGCATGTTTTGGACGGTCGGCTGCGACCCTTAGGCCTGTCCCAAGCCAAGTGGTTGTGTCTGCTTGAGCTTATTCGAGCGGAGCAACCGCTGACCCAAAGTGAGCTGGCACAGCGCCTTGGCATTGAGCCAGCTACGCTGGTACGTTTACTGGATCGCTTGGAGATGCATGGATGGGTCGAGAGGTTGCCTGACATACATGATCGACGTAGCAAGCGTATACACCTAACCGAACAGTCGCGATCCATAGCTTTGCAGGTACAGCAAACGGCCGACAATCTGAGGGCAGAGCTCTTGCGGGGAATTTCCCAGGAAGACTTGGCAATTTGTGTGCAGGTCATGAGTATGATTGATCAACGGGCTCGAGTAATGCTGGTGCCGGGGACGAATTTGCTGACGGATGATAGCGAGCTGTAATTTTTTCAGTTGTGTTCAGAATGTCGCAAACACGACAGTCTTTGGGCTTCTCTCATGGTTGACTTACCAACAGATGTAATAGCTGAAGGAAAGTAGATCATGATCAAAGTTCAGGGTGCAGTTATCATCGGTGGAGGTATCGCCGGGATGCGAACAGCGCTACAACTCCTACGCCAGGGTTGGCAAGTGAAGGTATTAGATCGCCACCCCATCAATCGCATGGGAGGGCTAGGCCGAATGGCCTTTGGCGGTATAGCACTGAATGGTACCCGTGAACAAAAACTCTGGCGTATCCCTGATAGCCCGGAACGTATGCTGGATGACTGGCTTAGTTTCGCTGATTTTAAAGCAGAGGATAGCTGGCCGCGCCTTTGGGCGGAACATTATGTAGAACATTGTCGCCGTGATGTCTATGACGATATGCGCGCGCTGGGCTTAAGTTTTATGCCGGCCGTCAATTGGGTGGAAAGGGGGCTGTATCAGCCGGGTAATTCGTTACCCAGATACCATGTTTTGTGGGGAACGGGATGGGGACTGGTTGAGGCCCTGAAACGCGAGTTACAACCGTATGTGGAGACACAGCGGTTACAGTGGTTGGCAGAAGCCGAGGTTATCGATTTTCAAGCGGTAGGCTCTGGTTGGAACCTGCGCTATCGTATTCATGAGGTGGAAGAGGATTTGAATTCGCCTTTGCTGATTTTAGCGACGGGGGGCTGGACGGGTCAGCTACAAAAAGTTCGAGAGTACTGGCCGCAAGCCCCCGCTGACATGCTCAATGGGTCTCACCCCTTTTGTAATGGCGCCATGCATGATCGTGCAGAGCAACAGGGTGCCAGAGTTACCCATAAAGAAGCTATGTGGAATTACGCTGCTGGTATCGCACACCCCCAGCCTGAATTTGAGGGCCATGGCCTGAGTTTAATCCCCCCTAAATCGGCACTTTGGCTGGACCATAAAGGTCGGCGATTAGGGCCAGAACCTTGGGTGGCAGGCTTTGATACCCATGCCTTATGTCACCGTATGAGTGCTTTGGAGCAACCGTGGACATGGCAGTTGCTTAATCGTCGGATTGCCTTGCGTGAACTTTCTATCTCGGGCGCTGAGCACAATCCGGACATACGTGATGGTCATCGCTTGCGTTTTGCGCGTCAGATAATCATGGGAAATACTTGGTTGTATGAGCAATTACAGCGATCACCCGATGTCATCGTGGCAGAGACTTTGCCGGAACTTGCCGAGGCCATGAATCATCGGTTTCCTAAAGCTCCCGTTGATTTTGACAGTCTGCAGTCTAGTGTTCAGTCCTATGATCAGCAGATACTTAGGGGACGCAGGTACTGGAATGATGATCAACTGAGACGATTAGATCAGTTGAGGCAGTGGCGTAGTGAGCGCTTGCGAACTTGTAAGGCTGCGCCGATACTGCAGCGGGAATCTGGCCCCTTGATGGCTATCCGACTGCGCCTGATTACCCGAAAAAGTTTGGGTGGCATGGTCACCAACCTGAACTCGCAGGTGATAGGTCATGATGGTCAGCCTATGACGGGGCTCTATGCGGTGGGAGAGGTAAGTGGATTTGGTGGCGGAGGGGCGTCGGGCCAACGAAGCCTGGAAGGTACCTTTATCGCTGGTTGTCATTTGACTGCCTTGCAGGCAGCACGTCATATAGGGAGCAGTGTGTGAAAAAGACAGGCGCATGGTTGGTACGGTATGCCTTGGAGCAGCTGGGGGTTCGCTATACCTTGGGTATACCTGGCGTTCATAATACAGAACTCTATGATGAGTTAGCTGCTTCCGACACGCTGCATCCCATTCTGGTGACTCATGAAGGTTGCGGTGCCTTTATGGCGGATGCCATCTCGCGCACCAGTCAGCAGGTAGGTACCTTGGTTCTGGTGCCAGCAGCGGGCTTGACACACGCCGCTAGCGGCATCGGTGAAGCTTTCCTGGACGGGGTCCCCATGCTGGTTATCTCTGGAGGGATACGCAGCGATTCAGCCTTTCAATTTCAATTGCATGATGTTGATAACCACGCTTTTATCGGTCCGTTGTGCAAGGCAACCTTCAAGATAGCTCGGCATGCTGAAATTGTTGAGACCTTCTACCGAGCTTTTGATTTGGCGCGTAGTGGCGAACCCGGACCAGTTTATATCGAGGTGCCGGTAAATATTCAACTCGACAAGGGTGAGGTTCTGGATTTGCCTGCCTATGCCAAACAGACTGCTGTTAATCCAGTGGATCGACAGCATATTCACAAGGCGGCAGAGTTGCTTAAAGCGGCTAAACGGCCAGGCTTGTTTTTGGGGTGGGGTGCGGTTGATGCTCAGGACAGCGCTATTGCCATCGCAGAGCGGCTAGGGGCGCCCGTGGCGACCACGTTGCAGGGGTTGTCAGCTTTTCCGGGAGAGCACCCGTTATCTGTGGGCATGAGTTTTGGTGTACATGCCGTACCGGCTGCCAAAATCATGGAATCCTGTGACGTATTGCTGGCTGTAGGGACGCGTTTTAGTGAAATTGCCACGGGAAGTTTTGGCATGCCCGTGCCTCCGATCCTGATACATATCGATATCAATCCTCGCGTATTTCATGTGAACTATCCCGCGACGGTCACGATTCAGGGGGACAGTCGTGAGGTTTTGCCACTTTTACTGGAGCAACTGGTACACATGGGAGGAGGAGTTCCTGCTCGGGCTGTTACCGTGCGTGATAGCATTGAGCAGGGTCGTCAACAGTTTAGGAAGTCGTGGGCTGAACACCAGACGGCAGTTGGTAGGGTGAGTCCGGCCGTGTTTTTTGCAGGTCTAAAACAGCAAATAACTCCTGATACCTACGTGGTTGCCGATGATGGTAATCACACCTTTTTAACAGCAGAACATCTACCGATCAGCATGCCGCGACATTTTATTTCACCGACTGACTTTAATTGCATGGGTTATGCGGTGCCGGCAGCGCTGGGTGTCAAGTTGATGCATCCAGAGTCACCGGTGGTGGCCATTGTGGGTGATGGTGCCTTCAATATGACCTGTATGGAGTTGTTAACGGCAGCGCGTGACCGCTTGGGTGTGGTCATCACCGTCTTTGCTGATGGCGAGCTGGCACAAATTGCTCAGGCACAGCAAGTTCCGTATCGACGCAGGACATGTACCGGGTTGCCCCAGTTGGATCGTCGCGCCTTAGCTCAGGCCTTGGGCTTGTACTACGTGGCATTATCTCATGATGCAGAGGTTGGAACAGCCTTGCAAGATGCCTGGGAGTGCGCACAAACGGGTCAGCCGGTGTTGCTTGATGTGGCCATTGATTACAGCCGGCCTACGTATTTTACCCAAGGAGTGCTCAAGACCAATTTGAAGCGATTGCCTCGCGGGACTCAGGCCCGTATGGTGAGTCGTGCCTTGTGGCGGCGCGTCACCATGCGTTAGAGGGAGCGCTTGCGTATTGCTTGCGTATTTCAAGGACACCTATAAAGTTGCAAGGGCGGGTGCGCGCATCCAGCTGTTCAGACAAAATGCCCTGCCAGGCTGTACGGCAGGCACCGGTTGAGCCGGGCACACAAAATATAAGTGTCTGGTTCGCCATGCCGGCGAGTGCTCGCGATTGCAGGGTAGATGTGCCAATCTCCTGCAGAGAAATATGCCTGAATAATTCCCCGAAACCATCGATGGTTTTATCAAATAACGGGGCTAATGCCTCTGGTGTGGAGTCTCGCCCGGAAAAACCGGTGCCGCCTGTACTGATAATGACATCAATGCCAGGGTTGGCAATCCAAGCAGACACTTGGGCGCGAAGGCAGTAAATATCATCCTGAATGATTTTTCGATCAGCAAGTCGATGTCCCGATTGGATCAGGGCATCCACCAAATACGCACCTGAGGTATCATTTTCAAGTTGGCGTGTGTCGGAAACCGTCAATATAGCGATATTAAGGGGCACCATGTCAGCGGTAGCTAAATGACTCATGACGTGAAGGCTCCGTGGCAGAAGTACGTCATCATATCATCTGTAGAGGTGATTGCCGAAGTGCGACCTGCTACAGTGTAAGTATCATCGACGGCAGGGAGGCGATTATGCGTGATGAATCGCAGGTTAATGGGAACGAAAGGATATTCTGGCGTCTCATAGAAATCGGTATAGCCTTGTCTTCCGAACACAACACGACCCAATTGATGGAAAGTATTCTCAAGGAGGCTCAGGATATTACGCGTGCCGAGGGAGGCACTTTGTATTTGTTGCGAGAAGGCAAAAATACGTCAACAAGGCTGGAATTTAATATTATAAGAAATGACAAGCTGCATCTGCATCAGGTCCGTTCGCTGGATTCTACCGAGCCTGAAATTTTCCCAGCGCTACTTTTGCATGATCAGCAAGGGCAACCTGATCATCATAATGTGGCCACCCATGTGGCCTGGACCCGGCAACTTAGCAATATCAAAGATGTTTACGAGGTTACTGATTTTGATTTCTCCGGGGCGCGGCGATTTGATGAAAAAAATGGATATCGTACGCAATCGCTACTAACGCTGCCGATGTGTAATCACGATCAGGAAATCATCGGGGTGTTGCAGTTGATCAATGCTCGCGATGAATCTGGACATGTTATGGCTTTCCCGGAGTCTCAGGAAAGCATCGTGCGAGCCTTAGCCTCGCTGGCTGCCGTAGCTTTAGATAACAGGATTTTATTTGATCAGCACAAAGCTCTACTCAAATCGTTCACCGATACGATTGCTGATGCTATTGATGCCAAGTCTCCTTATACCTCGGCGCACTGTCGTCGTGTGCCAATTATCACCGACATGCTAGCGCAGGCTGCCTGCGAAGAGCAGGAGGGAATATTTGCAGAATTTAATCTGGATGCTGATGATTGGTATGAGCTTCGTGTGGCCAGCGGTATGCATGACTGTGGGAAACTGGTGACCCCCGATTATTTGCTCGATAAGTCCACCAAGTTGCATAAAATGCGTGACGGTATGGATGTTATCGATGTTCGCATCGCCGTGATGATGCGAGAAGCTGAGATTGACTATCTGCGAGACCTTCAAGTGCAGCCACAACATGCTGACGTTCTCCTGGCTGAGTTTGAAGAAAAAATGTCAAAGCTACGTGAGGCTCGTGATTTTTTGCATGTTTCTAACCGGGGAGGTGAATTTTTTACGGATCAGGCCCGGCAGCGATTGCATGAACTGGCTACCTGGCGCTGGATAGATGCACAAGGCACTGAGCAGGCTTTACTCAGTGAAGAGGATGTGGCTTATCTGGAAATTCAGCGCGGGACCTTAAGTGCACAAGAGCGGGAACGTATTAATGAGCATATGATAGTCACCATCAAAATGCTCAATGCTTTGCCCTTTCCCAAATCGTTGCACCGTGTTCCTGAATATGCGGGGGGGCATCATGAGCGCATGGATGGTACCGGCTTTCCGCTGGGGTTGACCCGCGAGCAGATGTCCTGGCCTGCCAGAATGATGGCTATTGCTGATATTTTTGAGGCACTTACCGCCTCAGACCGCCCGTATAAGCCTCCGATGAAGTTATCTGAGTCTTTGCGCATCATGCAACGCATGCGAGATCAGCATCATATTGATCCTGACCTCTACCAGTTATTTCTTCGCAGACGTGTTTGGGAGAACTACGCTCATAAGGTCAATTTGAGTCAGGAGCAACTGGATGTTGAGGATGTCAGTCCTTACCTTTAGTGCAGGATAGGTTGTGTAAAAACGAGACAAAAAGTTGATCGGATGGACTTATTTGGAGCGATTCCTACGGCCTAGAATGGTGGAATCTGAACTTGAGAGACGGTTCCCGTACCGTTGAAAATGACAGAGCCATTGCCTCGACGGGTCTGGTAGTACCAGATATTCTGCCAATTAATCTTAAAAATTTGACTGGGTGAACCGAGTAATGCTTTTACTTGGTCAGGCTTCATGCCTGATTTGATGGCCTGCCAGTTCTCAAGGCGCAGATTAGGGGAGTCCATAACCCAATGACCTGTTGTATTGCTTGAATTTGAACCTGACGGTTGCGATGATATAGGGGGTGTGGGTGTGTTTATAGCCTTTTCCAGTAACTCAACCCTCTTTTCCAGCGCATCAAATTCAGATTTGGAGGCATACTCATCTGCGTGGGTAACGTGAAGGGCTATACTGCCAATAAGACAATATCCAAGTAGGTAAGTAACTTTGGGGTTTGTCATCGCTAATACCTCATTATTGACAAAAACGGGAGGAAGCCCGGAGTTAGTACTCGATAAGCAAGTCTGGCATACCTCACAGTGCTTTTCTATCTCTTCATGGAGGGTCTTAAGATAGTGTTGGATTTTCACGATTTTGATGAAATAAAGAGAGGGAAGATACAGCTATCTCCCCTCTCTCTTTTGAGACTTAACTTAATTCAGAAAACTTAGAACAAGAACCATCCATAAAGCATGGCCGTGTCATTGGCATGTGCATCGCCATTGTTGTAGTTATAGCTACTATTGCCATTGTACTTGGTAAACATCCAGTACTGGGCGCCAATCTGAACATTTTCCCAAGGTAGAACATAATACTGAACAACCCAAGCGGTACTCTGCGGGCTGATAAAAGCTGCACCAGGTGGGAGATTGGTTTGATTAGCAGGCATATCATCATTAGTAATATTGAAAGATGCATCATTGTTTGTCCCTGTGGAACGCGTCAACATCAGTCCGAGGGACTGCTTGTTATTGAAATGCATTTCTCCCTGTAGCTTGAATGAGTTTAGATAAGCCATTCCTGCATTTGTGGAAAGCATATTATCTGACTCGTGCACATATGAGCTGTGTACGACCAGTTCGTTGTTACCCATAGGTAATTCATACTGTAAGTCAACGGCGCGGTCAACGGTACGATCGGATGGGGAGCCTAATCCCGTATTGTTGGGGCCCCCAGTATTAGTTAGATTTGCAGCCATAAACCAGCCGCCAATCTCAATGTCACCGTTACCAATGTCGGTTTGATAAGCCAAACGGCCATAAGGTGCAAGTCCGTTAAACTGACCAGGAGCTGCGTTGGTCAGATTCCAACTCTGCGTCGAGGTAGAGCGATACAGCGTAAAATCTGCATAGTAGTGATTATCGATCATGGTGTAGGCGCCAAGTCCAGCAACTGCGCCACCTAATCCATGAGCCATGAAGGCATTAGCTGCATTGGCACCTCCAGCTGGCGTTCCACTGGGATGGATGAATGGGTAACCCCACGTTGGAGTATTCTGCCAAAGGTCTTCCATGCCCGGACTATTATTTAGAGTGACACCGTAAGTTACAGGGACGCCAAGCATTAATTTCTGATTGGCGTAACGAATTTCTGAGTTGTCCTGACTGATGCTCCCGCCATTTTCACCTGTAACCTGGAGCATAGCCCCCATATGTTGCGAAACTTCGCCGGCATAGAACAGACTGAATTGACGAGGGAATGAAATGTTATCCTGCGAGATGGCTGGTGAGCCATTAGCGTTTTTGATGTGTTCATCACGGACATTCGTTATTTGAGTCTGAATCATAGCAGACAGAGGAGGAATCTGATTTAGTCTGACCCCCGCTCCATTGTCACTAGCTTGAGCTTCTACCTGCTTGATGCCGGTCATGGTGTAGCCATTTAATTTGAACTGACGCCCAAAGGGAGTGAGTTCAGGAAACATGGAATGGCAGGCTTCACAGGCCAGACCGGTCTGACGCGCGAAACTAGGCACGGCATGGGCTGTTTGCGCCAGCAAGCCACCGACGAGGGGCAGTAGCAATAAACGCCATGAGGGCGTGGTAGTGATGTTGTTCATAGTAAGCACCTGTGAACGGTTAAAGGTGGTTCTATTATCTGTGGAACGTGGCCGGACAAATTGATCTGTAGCAATTTGTAGGTGTTATTTGTGACAATGCAACAAAATATGTCTGGCTAGCACCAAGCATAGGGCAGATTCGCAAGTTAATTAATGTATTTAATCGTTGTGAGATTAGGAGGGGCTATGGAACTTTTGGAGGGGTTGTTATCTCGCGTATCACAACCTGTGCTGGTGGAACCTGCTCCCGATGAAAAATGCCTAACCCTCGCCGTCCAGGCGGCACTGCGAGCGCCGGATCATCGAGGTTTACACCCCTGGCGCTATATAGTGATTCGAGATGAAGCACGTATAAAGCTGGGTGCAATTTTAGCCGCCTCACAGGCCAGTCAGAAGCCTGATTTGTCTGATATGGAAAAGCGGCGTTTACGTCATCAGCCGTTGCGTGCTCCCTTGCTGATGGTGGCCATCAATGTGGTGCATGCTGACCTCTCTGTGCCCGAGGTGGAGCAGGTTTTGAGCATGGGGGCATCCATACAAAATTTTATGTTAGCCATGCATGCCCAGGGCTATGCCGCTATATGGCGAACAGGGGTTATGGCAGAGGATACAGGTATACGCAGGGCTTTGGGGTTGCAAGCTGAAGAACGTATAGCAGGTATTATCTATGTGGGTAGCGTCGATAAAGAGGGACGTCATGCTGTTATGCTGGATGCGGCCCTTTACATGTCGGAGTGGCGATGAGATCACGAGAGCAGCGTTTACATGAACAAATTCCGCTTACGGCGGCTATGAGGGTTCGTGTGGTCTTTGCGGATGATCAGCGACTGGAGCTGTCAGCCCCGCTACAGGGTAACCACAATGATAAGGGGACGGCATTTGCAGGAAGTTTATCGGCCCTGCTACAAGTTACGGGCTGGGAGCTATGGCAGCATTGGGTGAACATGACCTGGGGAGAGGGCCAAATAGCGGTCGCTGCCGTGGATGCAAGATTAAGTTATCTCAAACCGGTTCAAGATGATTTCAGTGTTCAAGCCAAACTGCCGACCATGATTGAACTGGAAAAAATGATAGCTGCGGTAAACCGCCACGGCAAGATCAGAACTACCAGCGAACTGACCGTACGGGATGGTTCCGGTGCCGTGAAAGTGACAGGAACCATTCAGTATGCCCTTTTTCGGCTGGAGGGATAATTAACGCTCCAGCAGGGGGCGTTTGTTGGGTTTCCCATCCCACTCGGCAGCATCGCTGGGTTGTTCGCCTTTTTCAGTGATGTTGGGCCATATCTCTGCAAGGTCAGCATTGATCTTGATAAAATCTTTCTGATCGGCAGGTATTTCATCTTCCGAAAATATGGCATTAGCCGGGCATTCAGGCTCACACAAGGCGCAATCTATGCATTCATCGGGATGAATGACCAGAAAGTTAGGGCCCTCATAAAAGCAATCGACCGGACAAACTTCAACACAGTCCTGGTATTTGCATTTAATGCAGTTTTCAGTGACAACAAAGGTCATGTAACAACTCCCGAAACGGACAGGAACATCAGCGCGGTCGATAGTGTAACGGCAAGTGTGCAAGAGGCCAAGGGTGCAAGATTAAAAACCATCCCCCTAGGAATGTAGCAGCTTTTTCAAAGCATACAGTTGATCCAGAGCTTGCCGAGGGGAAAGACTGTCAATATCGAGTTCGTATAACTGCTTTTCGATCTCACTTTCTGATGTGGTAAACAGATCACCTTGCTGGGGTAGGTGGGCAGGTGTTTGGTTGTGCTGGCGTTGGATTTCACTACGTTCCAATGCCTGAATCTTAAGTCGGGCAGCTTGAACTACCTGGCGGGGTATGCCTGCAAGCTGTGCCACCTCCAAGCCGTAGCTCTGACTGGCAGGACCTGGTTGTACGGCATGCAGAAAAACGATTTTATCGCCGTGCTGCAAAGCAGTGACATGGATATTGTTGACACCATCCATTGAATCAGCCAGGGCGGTCATTTCAAAATAATGCGTGGCGAATAAGGTTAGGGCGCGTAATTCCATAGCCAAGTAGCTTGCTGATGCCCAAGCCAGGCTCAGGCCATCAAAGGTGCTGGTGCCTCGCCCGATTTCATCCATCAGTACCAGGCTGCGATCACTGGCATTGTTTAATATGGTGGCAGTCTCGGTCATCTCCACCATGAAGGTGGAACGTCCTCCCGCTAAATCATCAGCAGAGCCAATACGGGTAAATATTCTATCTACCAAGCCAATTTCAGCATGCTGCGCAGGTACGGCGCTGCCAATTTGGGCCAAGAGCACGATGAGCGCCGTTTGCCGCATGAAGGTAGATTTTCCCCCCATATTGGGGCCGGTGATAATAAGCAGGCGTTGATCGGGATGCAGGTGGACATCATTGGCGATGAAGGCTTCCTGGAGGACGGCTTCAACAACAGGATGACGCCCGCTTTCGATTTTTATACCGCGTTCTTCATGCAGATGAGGCATAGTCCAACCAAGGAGATCCGCTCGTTCAGCAAGGTTGCTTAGGACGTCCAACTCGGCCAAGGCATCGGCGGTCGCTTGCAGGGCAGTGATATCTCCAGCCAGCGTAAGTAGCAAGTCTTCATAAAGCTGTTTTTCCCGGCTCAGTGCTCGAGAATTGGCTGATAAGGCTTTGTCTTCAAAAGATTTCAGTTCAGGCGTAATAAAACGTTCTGCATTTTTGAGGGTTTGTCGCCGGATAAAATGAGCAGGAGCATGTTCCGCTTGAGTTTTTGATAGTTCAATATAGTAACCGCTGACACGGTTGTAGCCTATTTTGAGGGCAGCTACGCCGCTCGCAGCACGTTCTTTTGCTTCAATCTGTAACAGGAAGTCGCCTGCGTTTTGCTGGAGACTGCGTAATTCATCAAGCTCAGGATCAAAGCCCGGTGCAATGACACCACCATCGCGCAGGGTCATGGGAGGGTGATCAACGAGGGCCCGTTGTAAGTGCTGTGCCTGCTCAGGGTAGGGGCCTAACAAAGACCGCAGTTGTCGCAAGCGATCAGCCTTAAAGGGTTGCAAAAGCTCTTGCAGCTGAGGTAGCAGGTTTAAGGAGGCACGTAAGCGGTCCAGATCTCTTGGTGTAGCACTGCCCAAAGCTATACGTGACAAAATTCGCTCAAGATCACTGATGTCTTTGAGTTGTTGTCGTAAAGCCATATGTTGCTGCTGAAATTCAAGGACAGCTGCCTGACGTTCGTGCAAGGCATGAGGCTGGCGTAGGGGCAAATGTAGCCAGCGCCTTAATAGGCGAGAGCCCATGGCCGTGCAGGTATGATCAAGAACCCAGGCCAGGGAATGCTGTGTATCACCACTGAGGGTTTGGGTGATTTCCAGGTTTCTTCGTGTGGCAGGGTCCAGTACTACAGTGTCGTCCTGGCGGTAAACTTGGGGTGCGCGCAGATGAGGAAGCACAGCACGCTGAGTTTCCTTGACATAACTGAGTAGCGCTCCCAGCGCCGACTGTGCCAGCAGCAGCCCTGAGGAAGCAAAGCTATCTAGGCGTTGTACTGAAAAAGTATCACGTAATGAACGCGCTGCGCTTTCAGCATCAAAGTCCCAAGTGGCTCGACGACGCAATCCCTGTTGTTGTTGAAGCGGATCAGGGAGCGTCGCGGACTCATCAATGAGGATTTCTGCAGGTGCCAAACGAGCCAATTCTGCGAGCAGACTGTTGAGTTCATCGAATTCAGCTACCCAAAGGCGGCCACTGCTGATATCCAGCCAGGCCAGACCCCAGGCGTTTGCTCGCATGGCCAGAGCAGCCAGCAAGGTGTCACGACGCTCATCCAGAAAGGCTTCATCACTCACCGTTCCGGGGGTAATGATACGAACTACTTTACGTTCCAGGGGGCCTTTGCTGGTGGCAGGATCACCCACTTGTTCGCAAATGACGACGGATTCTCCTGCGCGTAGTAAACGCCCCAGGTAAGACTCAGCTGCATGAAATGGGACGCCCGCCATGGCAATAGGTTCACCAGCACTGCGACCGCGGGAGGTTAACGTGATGTCGAGCAGGCGAGATGCTTTTTGGGCATCAGCAAAAAAAAGCTCGTAAAAATCCCCCATGCGGTAAAAAACCAGGGCATTAGGGAAGTCCCTTTTAATGCGCAAGTACTGCTGCATCATCGGGGTATGGTCATCGATATTGTTCGTGTAATCAGTCACTTATTTGCACTTTTTTTAATAGGTCTAGTGCCTGTTCAAAATGCTCAGGCTTGGTTGTTCACCCTGTGGCCCGATGTGAGACTGGGTCAACGTGGGGGCGCTATATTCATCAAGGGCAACGGCACCCTTGTTCCTAGGCTTTTAAGAATCTTTGGCTCTTTTTGCATGGATTAAGCGGCGAATTGTCAGGTGCATAGATGCGTTTTGCCGTTGCATTTAAGCGCGGTCAGACCATGAAATGAGCCTAGCTTCGGGCCTCGTGCATGGTACAGAAAAGCGTCATGCTACGCAAAGTTTGCGGGCCAGGTAGTGCGGCCTCTATTAAGCCTTCTGGCAATTAAAAAATAACCATGTTCTACCCTAGGGGGAGCTAGGGAGTAGCAGCATTAAGGATTGCAAAAGGCCTGTATCTGCTTTTGCATATCTGCCATCTGTTTTTGTTTTTCATCATCGGAGAGGTAGTGAGTATCACCTTGCGCATCCGTTTCGCGAACACGGCCATGCTCATTCATCACCTGAAGGTTGGACTGAAGCTGATTGCAACGCGATTTATTGTCTTTGGCAGCTTGAGCTGCCTTAGCCTGTAACGCTTGTTGCTCTGACTTAGCTTTTGCATCAGCCTGTGCGTTTTTATCTTGCGCTTCACGCTCGTCATTTAGCTGTTGAATTTCAGTGCTGGCATCGGAAGAAGGGGCATCCTGCACACGAACCGTCTGTACCCCCGGGGTGTTAGCAGGAGGGGTGTCGGCATAATGAGCTACGCCATGATCATCCGTCCAGGTATAAATACTACCAGCCCATGCCGTCAGGGCTAAGGACATAAATAGGGTTAGTACGATGCTGGTGCGCATGCATCCGCCTCAATCGATTTTTTTCAAGATTAGCATAACATGAAAGAATTCGCCGTAGTTGTCACCCGATGAGGATCTGAGAAGGTTTGAGTAAAATGCCGACCGTACGGTCACACAGGGGACTCACAAAAAAGCATTATGAGCCTATACTAGGCCACCTGTGCTACAAGAGGCCAGTGGTCCACTGGCGGGGACACAGCTTACGGGCAGGCAAGCAAGCCTGTCTTATTCCTTCCTGAAAGCAGGAGAATCTTGAATGATCTATTCCGGTACAGCCATTACGGTCGCCGATATCGGTGATGGTATTGCAGAACTTAAGTTCGACCTCGCCGGTGAATCCGTCAACAAGTTCAATCGCACCACGCTTAATGATTTGGCTGCTGCTGTGGCTGCTATTAAAGCTGCCGGCTCGGTTAAAGGCGTCGTGGTTACTAGCGGCAAGCCCGTGTTCATTGTTGGCGCAGATATCACTGAATTTGGCGAATTGTTTAGTCATGGAGAAGATGACATTGTCGGTTGGGTGAAGCAAGCCAACCAGGCATTTGTTGCTTTCGAAGATTTACCTATGCCCAGCGTAGTAGCTATCAATGGCATAGCCCTGGGTGGTGGTTTTGAAATGTGTCTGGCATGTGACTATCGTGTCATGTCCAGCGCAGCCAAAGTGGGCTTGCCTGAAGTTAAGCTGGGGCTGTTTCCTGGCTTTGGCGGTACAGTTCGCTTGAGCCGCCTCATAGGTGTTGATAATGCTGTCGAATGGATTGCTGCGGGCGCTGAAAAACGACCAGCAGATGCGCTTAAAGATGGTGGCGTTGATGCCGTTGTTGAGCCCGCAAAAGTAAGAGATGCAGCCATAGCCCTGTTAAAACAGGCCTTGGCCGGTAAGTTGGATTGGCAGGCACGACGTCGTGAAAAGCAAGCTCCTGTACAGTTGAACATGATGGAACAGATGATGGCTTTCAACACAGCCATGGCTGTGGTTGCCGGCAAGGCTGGACCTAATTATCCAGCTCCTAAGATTGCTGTGCAGTCTATGCAATCGCATGCCAGTCTGGAACGTGATGCCGCGCTGGAAGTTGAAGCCAAAGGTTTTGCCAAGGCTGCCGTGACTCCACAGGCCAATGCCTTGATAGGTTTGTTTTTAGCTGATCAGGCGGTCAAAAAGGCATCCAAGGCGCATGAAGGCAAAGGCAGCAAGGAAATTGCACAAGCTGCTGTGCTGGGAGCAGGTATCATGGGCGGAGGTATCGCCTATCAGACAGCCTATAAAGGCACGCCGATTATCATGAAGGATATTCGTGATGCAGCACTCGACCTCGGGATGGGAGAAGCCACTAAGTTGCTGTCTCGTCAAGTGGAAAAGGGTCGCATGACGCCTCAAGAAATGGGAACTACGCTGTCCCGCATACGTCCGACGCTTAATTATGGTGACTTTGGTCAGGTAGACATTGTCATCGAAGCCGTGGTGGAAAACGCCAAAATTAAGGCTTCCGTGCTGAAAGAAGCTGAGTCGTTGGTGCGTGAAGACACTATTATTGCTTCCAATACCTCGACCATCTCTATCAGCTTGCTGGCTGAGTCGCTCAGTCGTCCGCAAAATTTTGTGGGTATGCACTTTTTTAATCCCGTGCATATGATGCCGCTGGTGGAAGTAATTCGCGGTAAGCACAGCTCTGACGATGCTGTGGCAGCTACGGTGAAATTGGCGCAAAAAATGGGCAAAACGCCTATCGTGGTTAACGACTGCCCTGGGTTTTTAGTCAACCGTGTTTTGTTTCCTTATTTTGGCGGTTTCGACATGCTGCTGCGTGATGGTGCTGATTTCCAGGCCATCGATAAGGTCATGGAGAAGTTTGGCTGGCCCATGGGTCCGGCCTATCTGCTGGATGTCGTGGGTATTGATACGGGTGTTCATGCTGCCAGTGTCATGGCTGATGGATTCCCTGATCGCATGAAGCCTGATTACAAGTCCTCCACGGTAGTGATATTTGAGAATAACCGCTACGGACAGAAAAATGGCAAAGGCTATTACAGCTATGAGCCGGATAAGAAGGGCAAGCCCAAGAAAGTTGCTGATCCGCAAACGTATGAGTTGATCAGTTCGGTCGTGGCAGCTCGCCGTGAGTTTGAAGCGGATGAAATTATTGCCCGCCTGATGTTGCCGATGGTCAACGAAGTGGCTCGCTGCCTGGAAGAGGGTATTGTAGCCTCGCCAGCAGAAGCTGATATGGCACTCATCATGGGTATAGGCTTCCCTCCGTTCCGTGGAGGAGCTTGTCGCTATGTGGATCAGATGGGCATCAGCAAGTATGTGGCATTGTGTGATCAGTATGCCACCCTGGGCAAGGCCTATGAAGCACCGCAGCTACTGCGGGATATGGCCAAGGCCAACAAGAAGTTCTTTGCTTGAGGAGCACACAGATGAGCCTAAATCCTAAAGATGTAGTCATAGTAGATGGTGTGCGCAGTGCCATGGGCCGTTCAAAGGCAGGAATGTTTCGCAATGTGCGAGCCGATTCTCTGTCAGCTGAGCTGATCAAGGCCCTGATCAAGCGTAATCCCGGTCTTGAAGTTGATTTGATCGAGGATGTGATTTGGGGTTGTGTTAATCAGACCCTGGAGCAGGGTATGAATATTGCCCGTAATGTGGGCATTTTGGCAGGACTACCCCGTTCTGTGGCGGGACAGACGGTCAATCGTCTGTGCGGATCATCCATGCAGGCCTTGCATACGGCAGCTGCTCAGATCATGACAGGCCAGGGTGATGTTTTTATCATCGGTGGCGTGGAGCATATGGGTCATGTGCAAATGACGCATGGTGTGGATTTGAATCCAGCTGCCAGCAAGGTGGTGGCCAAAGCCTCGAACATGATGGGTTTAACGGCTGAAATGTTGGGTCGTATGCATGGCATCAGCCGTCAGATGCAGGATGAATTTGCATTGCGGTCGCATAAAAAAGCCTGGGAAGCGACGGTGGAAGGTCGTTTTCGCCATGAAATCGTGGGTATTGAAGGTCATGATGCTGATGGTTTCCGTGTGCTTTGTGAAATTGATGAAGTGATCCGCCAGGATACTTCATTGGAGGGTCTGGCTGCTTTGCGTCCTGCATTTGATCCTAAGAGCGGTACGGTGACCGCGGGAACCTCATCGGCTTTGTCCGATGGTGCCTCTGCCATGCTGATCATGAGTGCTGAGCGGGCTAAAGCCCTGGGGTTGAAGCCACGCGCCAAGATTCGCTCGATGGCTGTGGCGGGTTGTGACGCTGCCATCATGGGGTATGGTCCTGTGCCAGCAACTCAGAAAGCCTTGAAGCGTGCAGGTCTCAGTATTGAAGATGTGCAGACGGTTGAGCTCAATGAGGCTTTTGCAGCTCAGTCACTGCCTGTGCTGAAAGATCTGAAGCTGATCGACAAGGTCGATGAAAAGGTCAATCTCAATGGCGGTGCGATCGCTTTGGGGCATCCTTTGGGATGTTCTGGCGCTCGTATTACCACGACCTTGCTCAATGCGATGGAATGGAAGGATACCCAGATTGGACTGGCGACCATGTGTATAGGTTTAGGCCAGGGTATTGCGACCATCATCGAACGGGTCTGATCCACTTGTAATATCCGGGCAAAGGCGTAAGGCGCTCTGCCCGGAGCAAGAAGATAAGCCGCGGCCACAAGCTGCGGTTTTTTTAT
>JAJZHP010000117.1 GCA_021804355.1 Pseudomonadota bacterium
GTGTGTGGAGTGCGGTACACTCCACGACCGCGACATCAATGCCGCCACCAACATTCTCGCGTCCCCTGAAAATATTGGGGTCTAGGGATTGGACATGAGCGTCTTGCAGAAGGAATCCACTCCCTTTCCGCGTAAGCGGCAGCCATCGGCTGAGGGAGGGGAGGATGTCAAAGGCTGTTCACCATGCTGTGCTTGCGCGACAATAGCTATCTTGTTACTTCACGCTGACTGAGGACTGATCTATGCCCACGATGAACTTAAGCCGCTATCTGGCTATCCATGCGGAGCCATCCTTGGCTTCCTTGCTGGAATCTGTTGCCAGGGCCTGTACCGGTATAAGTATGGCGCTAGGTCAGGGAGCCTTGGCTGCGGGGGTATTGGGTTCAGCGGGTAGTGAGAATATTCAAGGTGAAACACAGAAAAATCTGGATGTGCTTTCTAACCAGATGCTGATGGATGCTGTGACAGCCAGTTCTACCGTGGCTGGTATGGCTTCTGAAGAAATGGAACATATTTATGCCTTGCCCGCTACTGTCCCACAAGCTCCCTACCTGCTTGTTTTTGATCCTCTAGACGGATCATCCAACATTGACGTTAATGTGTCGGTGGGGACAATTTTTTCGGTTCTGCGGGCTCCAACCCACGCAGCTGAGCTATCTGCAGGGGATTTCCTGCAGACAGGAAGATCTCAAGTGGCAGCTGGCTATGCCCTCTACGGCCCCTCAACACAGTTGGTACTTACCTTGGGACAGGGTGTGCAGATGTTTACCCTGGATCGTCAGCGCGGAGAATACTTGTTGACTCAAGAGTCGGTGAAGATTCCAGAGGTTACTGCAGAGTTTGCCATCAATATGTCTAATCAGCGTTTCTGGGAGGCTCCCGTACAGCTCTATATTCAAGAGCTTTTAAACGGCAAAGAGGGCGTGAGGGCGAAGAATTTTAATATGCGCTGGATTGCTTCGATGGTCGCTGACGTGCATCGTATTCTCACCCGCGGTGGCGTATTCCTGTACCCTGTAGACAGTAAGATACGTCAACAAGGTGGCAAGTTGCGACTGCTTTATGAAGCCAATCCCATGAGTTGGCTTATTGAACAGGCAGGTGGCGCAGCCAGCACAGGAAGGGAGTCTATCCTTGATATCATGCCGGGCTCATTGCACCAGCGTATACCGGTAGTCCTTGGCGCCAAGGAAGAAGTCAGCAGGGTGATCGATCTCCATCGGGCGTGAGCTAGCCTATAGGTTGGCTGGAGTCACAATGCAATTTGTGATCCCAGCTCAACCACGCGGTTGGGTGGTATATGAAAGTAGGAGGCTGCACTGCCTGAGTTACGGAACATGGCAATAAATATCCGTTCACGCCAAAGTGACATCCCTGAGCCCTTGCGAGGTAGCAGGGTTTCCCTGCCTAAAATGAACGAAGCATCCTGAGCATCAAGAGGCAGACCTTGAGCTGCACAAAGTTTTATGGCTGTGGGGAGATCCGTGACATCCATAAACCCAAAGGTGATCAGCACCCGGAAGAAATGATCATTGAGTCGGTTGACTTGGGTTCTCTGGCTATCAGGGACATGCGGTTCATCACGAATTTCAACTTTAAGCACGACCACGCGATCATGCAGGCACTTGAAGTGCTTGACGCTATGCATCATGGCGTGTGGCGTACTATTAAGGTGCTGAGACATGTAAATAGCTGTGCCGGGGACGGTGGGTAAGCTACCCTCGGACTGGGTGGCAAACTGCACCAAGGGCAACATTTCTTCTTCAAGGTGTCGACTCAGCATGCTGCGTCCTTTCTTCCAGGTCGTCATCAGCAAGAAAATGCAGCCACCAAGGGCTAACGGGAACCAGCCACCTTGATTAATCTTAAATAGATTTGAGGAGAAATACGCCAAATCCACACTGGCAAAAAGCCCAACCAGTCCAAGGCTGGCATAGATTGACCAACCCCAAATTTGTCGGGTTACAAAATAAGCCAGAATCGTGGTAATCAGCATGGTGCCCGTGACAGCGATGCCGTAAGCAGCAGCTAGTCGGTCTGAAGAACCAAAGGCAATGATAAGCACAGCAACGGCGACCATTTGCGCCCAGTTGACACCGGGCAGGTAGATTTGGCCGATTTCGTTTTGTGAGGTATGCATGACGGCCATGCGCGGGCTATAGCCTAAATGGATGGCCTGCTGCGTCATGGAGTAACACCCGGAAATGACAGCTTGCGAAGCGATGACGGTGGCAATCGTGCTTAAGCCGATCAAGGGAAATAAGGCCCAATGTGGACTCATCAGGTAAAAGGGGTTGGTTATGGCTTGAGGTTGCAGAATCAGCAAGGATCCCTGGCCGAAATAATTGAGAAAAAGCCCGGGTAAGACCACGAAAAACCAAGCACGCTGCACCGGTTTGCGACCAAAGTGCCCCATATCAGCATAGAGAGCTTCAGCTCCGGTCAGAGCGAGCACGGTGGCTCCCAGAGAGAAAAAACCCGCTTTCGGATCGTGCAGGAAATATCGCAGGGCATACCAGGGATTTAACGCTTTGAGTACCGAGGGTTCGCGTATGACTTGCATCAGCCCCAAAAGCCCCAACACGGTGAACCATAGGACCATTAAGGGACCAAACCAACGTCCTACTGCGGAGGTGCCTTGTTTTTGCACCATAAATAGGCTGACTAATACGATAATGGACAAGGGAACTTCGTATTGGGTAAAGGTAGGTGAAGCTATGCTAAGGCCTTCAACGGCTGACAGCACGGAGATAGCGGGGGTCAGTACGCTGTCACCATAAAATAGGGCGGCACCAAATAATCCCAGTAGCATCAGTATCCTGGCTTTATGGCCTCCTTGCCGCAGCACCAGGGCCATGAGAGCCATGATGCCGCCTTCTCCGCGGTTGTCAGCATGCATGATAAAGAGTACATACTTAAACGACACCACCACCATCAAGGACCAGAACATCAAGGACAAGATGCCGTATATATGAAAGGCATTGAGTGGGACGGCATGAGATGAGCCACTAAAAATCTGTGACATGGTATATAACGGGCTGGTTCCGATGTCGCCAAAAACAACGCCTAGCGCAGCAATAGCCAAAGTACGTGTTGAAGATTTGCTGGTTGTCATGATGGTTACTCGGCGATGGCTTGGGCGTAGAGATCGTAGTCATCAGCTTCAGTAATGCTGACGTGGACAAAATTCCCCACCACAAGTTGATCGGCTCCCGGGCTTTCGATGAAAATATTGCCGTCAATTTCAGGGGCATCGCCGGGGCCACGGGCCATAGCTATCCCGGCTTCAGCATCGATGTCATCAACGATGACTTTAAAGGTCTTGCCTACTTTTTCAGCCAGCTTGTCCCGAGATATCTTTTGTGCGTGCTCCATAAACCTCTGATAGCGTTCCTCTTTAACAGCCTCAGGGATGGCATCAGGCAGAGCATTTGCTGAGGCCCCGTCTACGGCCGAGTAAGTAAAACATCCGACACGATCTAATTGTGCTTCATCCATCCAGTCGAGCAGCTCTTGGAATTCAGCTTCAGTTTCACCAGGAAAGCCCACGATAAAGGTAGAGCGCAGCGTTAAATCAGGACAAATGCTTCGCCAGTCTTTTAGGCGTTGCAGGGTGTTTTCAGCATGGGCAGGTCTTTTCATCAGTTGCAGAATGCGTGGGCTGGCATGTTGGAAAGGGATGTCCAAGTAAGGCAGTATCAGCCCCTGAGCCATCAGCGGCAAAATGGCATCCACGTTGGGGTACGGGTAGACGTAGTGCAAGCGCACCCATACCCCTAGGCTGCCCAGGGCCTCACAAAGCTCCAATAACCGCGTTTTAACAGGTTGGCCATTCCAGAAATCGAGCCGGTAGCGCAAGTCAACGCCATAGGCTGAGGTATCCTGCGAAATCACCAGCAACTCTTTGACACCTGACTGAACCAGGCGTTCGGCTTCTGCCATCACCTCCCCGGCTGGCCGGGAAATCAAATCGCCACGCAGAGATGGGATGATGCAGAAACTACAGCGATGGTTACAACCTTCGGAGATCTTCAAGTAAGCATAGTGGCGAGGTGTTAACTTAATACCTTGCGGGGGAACTAGGTCGGTATACGGGTTATGATGCGTGGGTGGTGGTAAAAACTGATGCACGGCCCCGACGACTTGTTCGTATTGCTGCGGCCCTGTCACGGCCAGGACACGTGGATGGGCCTGACGTATTTCATCAGCATGCACCCCCATACAGCCGGTGACGATCACTCGGCCATTCTCCTTCAAAGCCTCACCAATAGCCTCTAAGGATTCGGCCTTGGCCCGATCAATAAAGCCACAGGTATTGACGACCACAAGATCTGCACCATCGTAGTTACCGACCAGTTCGTAGCCTTCTGTACGCAACTGGGTCAGAATTCGCTCGGAATCAACCAGGGCTTTAGGGCAGCCCAGGGATACGAAGCCTACTTTGGGCTGATTTTGCGGCATGGGGACGAACTCGTTGAAAGTATGGAGTGGCGCATTATAGCAATTTTAAGGCTCTGGGTAGATGTCGATGGGAAGTTGCCTCAATAAAACATTTGCACCGTATTTGTGCGATCCTGGCAATAAAATGTGCTAATTTAGTGCATTACAGGGGCGGAGTTAGCGAAGATTGGGCGTCCAGGCCCCTGTGTAAGCTGGCCTGTATTTTGCATCCTGCTGGCAAGGGAGGGCCTATGCTGGTCAAAGAAAGTTTTCGCTGGTTATTGGACAGTTTATCAACGGGGGTCTTGCTGCTTGATGAAGACCTTCGTATCAGCTACTTAAACCCTGCGGCTTCAGCCTTGCTGGCTACCGGAAGTAAATCGCTGGGACAGCCGCTGGAGACCGTGTTTTTGGACCATGATGTGACTGGCATGCGTGCTGCTTTGCAGCGAGCGCTGGTTCAGGGGCATCCGTTTAACAAACGCGAAGCGCATGTGTGGATGGGGGGAGGTGAGGCGGTGGTTGATTATGCAGTAACGCCCGTACATCCTGAGTCTTATTCCATGCATCTGTTGATGGAATTGCAACCTATGGACAGGTTGATTCGTATCGCGCGCGAGGAGGCTTTGCTGGCCAATCACCATGCAACCAGGCAGTTGGTGCGGGGTGTGGCTCATGAGATCAAAAATCCTTTGGGAGGGATTAGAGGCGCTGCACAGTTATTGGCAAAAGCCTTGCCCAATGAAGATCTGCATGATTACACCAATATCATCATTGAGGAAACTGACCGACTTCGGCATTTGGCGGATCGCATGTTGGGGCCGCGTACCTTGCCTAAAATGCAGCAAGTTAATATCCATGAGTGTCTGGAGCGAGTGCGCCATCTGATTTTGGCGGAAGCTAAGGGTGATGTGGAAATCATGCGCGACTATGATCCCTCGCTGCCTGAGCTTCATGCGGATCCTGACCAGCTCATTCAGGTATTGCTCAATATCACAGGCAATGCTTTGCAGGCTTTGCGGGAGAATCCAGATCCCCAGCGCGAGGGGCGCATACTGTTCAGGACCCGACCGCAGCGACAATACACCATAGGATCCATACGGCATCGTCTGGTATTACAGGTAGATATCGAGGATAACGGTCCCGGTATTCCCCCGGATTTGGTCGATAATATTTTTTACCCCATGATCAGTGGGCGGCCTTCAGGAACAGGTTTGGGCTTATCGATTGCGCAAGATATCGTTAACCAATATCAGGGGCTGATTGAATGTCAGTCCATACCAGGGCAGACCGTGTTCACGGTTTTCCTGCCGGCTTCAGGAGGGGCATCATGAATGCGAAAGTATGGATTGTTGATGATGATCGCTCCATTCGCTGGGTATTGGAACGTGCATTGAGCCAGGAAGGGTTTGATGTTCAAACTTTTGATGATGGTCGTAGTGCGCTAAACCGCCTCATGCGTGAGCAACCCGATGCGCTGATTACGGATATGCGTATGCCAGGGATGGATGGGTTGGCATTATTGGGGAAACTTCATGCCAGCTTTCCCCTGTTACCTGTGATCGTGATGACAGCACACTCTGATTTAGACTCGGCGGTTTCTTCTTACCAAAGTGGTGCATTTGAGTACTTGCCCAAGCCCTTTGACGTCGATGAGGCCGTGTCTCTGGTGCGGCGTGCCGTTGCGCATCATCTGGAGCAATCACAAGGTGCAGCGACCACGGCCGTTGAGTTGCAAGAAACGCCGGAAATCATTGGTGAGAGCCCGGCGATGCAGGAAGTATTCAGGGCCATAGGCCGGTTGGCAGGGTCACATATCACGGTACTTATCAATGGAGAGTCGGGAACTGGTAAGGAACGGGTAGCACAGGCTTTGCATCGCCATTCGCCACGTTCATCCAAGCCTTTTATCGCGCTGAATATGGCAGCTATACCTCGTGACTTGATGGAATCTGAGTTATTTGGTCACGAAAAGGGAGCATTCACCGGTGCTACAGGACAGCGTGTGGGCAGGTTTGAACAGGCGAATGGCGGAACCCTCTTTCTCGATGAAATTGGAGATATGCCCTTAGAAACTCAGACCAGGCTATTGCGTGTCCTGGCAGATAGCGAGTTCTACCGTGTGGGAGGTACGACCCCGATCAAGGTCGACGTCAGAATTATTGCAGCTACTCACCAGAATCTGGAAAGGTTAGTGGCTGAAGGCCAGTTCCGTGAAGACCTTTACCACCGCCTTAATGTGATACGAGTGCATATCCCCAAGTTATCACAACGACGTAGTGATATACCTATGTTGGCGGAGTACTTTCTGCGTCGTGCCGCTCGTGAGCTCAATGTTGAACCCAAAGTGCTCAAGCCAGAAACCGCCGAAGCCCTGAAGGACATGCCCTGGCCAGGCAATGTACGGCAGTTGGAGAATACCTGTCGCTGGCTGACGGTGATGGCCTCGGGACGAGAGGTGATGGTACAGGACCTGCCGCAGGAGTTGATTGCTACGGTAGGATCGGCTGATCAGGCCACATCACTGAACTGGGAACAAAATCTGGCTGCCTGGGCGCGACATGCCTTGGAACAAGGCACCAGGTCCTTGCTGGATACGGCGCTGCCAGCTTTTGAGCGGGTGATGATCATGGAAGCCCTGGTCAAGACAGGTGGTCGTCGTCGCGATGCTGCTGAGTTACTAGGATGGGGGCGAAATACCTTGACACGGAAGATCAAGGAACTGGATATGGAGGTTGGCGAAGAAGGCGATGAGTGAGGCACAATCAGGGGGAGCGTGTACGAAGAGGGGCGTGGTCAGTCGATCTGTGGCATAGCCAAGGATCTTGTCCCTGCGCTTCCCCAGGCGCATTGCCTGGAGAGCAGGGCGCAGTTGGTTGTTCATCAAAATAGGGGCCAACAACGTGAAGCTATCCCCTAATGGATCGATGGCGCGTCACAGAGGCTGCAGTCGCCCATACCTACGGAGATAGACCTCATCCAGATGCCAAGTGTCACCCGCGCTGCTCTATCGCTTTCGTAGCTGTTGCGCCTAATCCCGATAGCTCAGACAAAAACGAAAATACAGTCACATGCACTGGCTGATGTCGTCGATGAGAAAGCGATG
>JAJZHP010000118.1 GCA_021804355.1 Pseudomonadota bacterium
TTAGCTGACCAGGTCACAGCGTCTTTGATATTAATATTGCCTGAACCTGTTGTACCGTTGGCGTACAAATTAGAGGCCGTATTGGTACCCGAAGTTGTCTGAATGGTGACGCTACTACTATTCAACAGCGTTGACAGTGCAGAACCTGTTATGTCCCCGCCCAAGCTCGAGCTAGCCACGGTAAAATCAACAGGATCAATCAGCCAGTTACCGTTAGCACCCTGTGCGGCTTGGGTCGTGATCACCGCAGCATCAGCTACCTTGACATGCGCTGCACTGGTTTCAATAGCCCCACCGTTGCCACCGTTAGGTGCACTGGCATCCAGCGTCCCCCCGACATTGACCGTACCCGAGTTCATGTCACCCATCAGGGCAATACGGCCGGCATGGTGAGTAATCGTCTGGGCTTGAATAACCCCAGTGTTATTGACCACCGTATCCAGCATACTCTGCGCAGCCTGGGTGGTGAGCAGTACCTGACCTCCATCGGCTTCGATGATGCCACCGTTGGCGACCAAGGCCTGGTAGGCGCCTTGATCAACGCTTAGCGTCAACAGGCCATCGTTGGCCAGATCCAGGGTGATACCTTGTCCAGCAGCCAGATCGACGGACCCCAAACGCGCCACAATACGCCCTTCGTTGGACACATGCGCTCCCAACAGAGCAACATAACCTGCATCAGCGGTTTGTATCTGTCCCTGATTGTCGACTTGGGCCTGGCTGATACCGGTAAAATTGAGTTTCCCCGCCAAAAAATTACTATCAGAGACGTTAAGGGTGGAAGCCACTAACCCCCCCACGTCCACCGAAGCTCCCCGGGCAAATAAAATGCCGTTGGGATTTACCAGAAATACCTGGCCGTTCGCGTTCAGGTGCCCATAGATCTGCGAAGGATCCTGGCCTACCACGCGATTTAGGATAATGGATGTAGCGCCCGGCTGCACAAAATTCACCGTCTCGCTGCCGGCTATGCCGAACGAGGACCAATTGATGATCGCTTTGGGAGTGCTTTGTGTAATGGTCATGGACTGTGATGTCTGCGCCATGCTTGCCTGGCCTGCCACCACCTGAGCGCCCTGCGGCAAAGCCAGCGCCCCTGTCACCATCATCACAGCCATGCTGCCCATAACCCGGGCTTGGTGACTGCGCTGTCGACCTGTACGTACGAGGGATGATTTTTTGCCCGATGAGGAGGCTACTTCCGAAGCCACCATGTACGCTGAACGGCTATGATTCCAAACCAGACGGTATACGCGATTCAACATGGGTACATCCCTGCAACGTTGATCAAAAATAGTTTTGTAAAATCTAGGATAAAATACAGACTTAGTCTAGAGATTTCATCCTAATTCTCAAGTTAAGTCCGGAAACTACTATGTAAACGTAATTTCTGACTTGGCTTTGATTTACCATGACTTGTTAATTTGCCAGTTAATCGTTGGTCGTGTTGTGGGTGCCGATGTGGCCGGTGGCCCCGTGATCCAGCCAAGCTCTGTATGCATATCGATATTTCCAGGCAAGATCAACCCTAATCCTAGACCCAAATCTGATAGCCTGCGTGCATTACCTGTATCCTGCGCCAAGGGGTTGTGGTTAATGCGGGCGTCGGCGTTATCGTAAAAAGCAATCAGTTGCGCGCGCGCTCCTGCTTGATAACGCAGTTCCAAGGTACCCACCACAGCACTATCTGCCATAGCCTCACCCACCGGGTAGGCGCGAACAGCACCGGCTCCTCCCAGGGACATCTTTTCTGATACATCCAGGTTTTTATTGGCCCACTGACTGTTGAGGCCAGCAAACGCGCTAAAGTTATCCAGCAGAGGCAGCAATAAGTTACTATTGAAATTGTATTTTAGATACCCACCCTGGGTTTGGTAAGTTTTTGCATCATTCAAGCTCGTGGCTGTATCCAGGTTCAAATGACCCTGGGTCCAGGTCAACGCCCAAACAGCCTGAGCATCATGAGGCAAAACATCGTTACCGTTCATAGTGATGATAGCCACATTAAGCTGTTTGATATCCGCAGCTACCGGATTGCTGATTTGATCATGCAAGTCGCGATGGTCAAGGTCAACTTGAAGATTGACATTATCATCCCGACTACGCAGCAACGGCTGTACCCCATAGAAGCTACCCGTCGTTGCCGTTCCATGAGCGCCCAGTGCAGCAAACTCTCTTTCCAGCACATAGCTCAGATTACCGTAAGCCATACCTAAACGTGAACCTTGTCCATCGACCGGCAGGTCATAGGCAGCATGTCCATAATGCGTACCTCCACCTTGGCTATCCATACCATAAATAGCTAAATGATCCCCCACTGACAATGGGCTCAAGACATCCAGCTCCGCATGTGCACTGGTTGCGCCCGTATAGCGATTACCCAAATTATCTGCCCCTGCCTGACCCTCAAAATAAGGAACAGGGTCAGCGGCAACCTTAAAGTCCGTACTCCCAACCGCCTGGCCCGGCTGAAGATTAGTGTGGATCTGTGCGCCTGGAACGTCACTCATGAGCAGTAGCTGCTGTTCCAAGGTTGCACCTTGCACTACATCTCCAATTTTGATTGGTGCTAAAAATTTATCTAATACGGCGGTTTTAACATGACTCTGATTGTGCACAGTGATGTTGCCATAGCGACCTTCTAATATAGCAATTTTTATATTGCCCTCAGTGACATCCTGCTCAGGCAGGTAGGCGCGCGCTAACAGATAGCCGTGCTTGCGGTAAAAAACCGTAATGCGGTCAACCCAGCTATCCATTTCATCGACCGTCAAATGCTGACCTTCTCCTGCTTTAACCAGGGTTGCCAACAGGGAAGTTGGGAAAATGGTATTGCCTGTCAGTTGAAAATGCTTAACAAAAATTCGTTCATGGCTTTGTCCATGCAACATCAACCGCGGCACCGGTAATGTCGGCAGTACCTGTCGCTGGGGTGGGGCTGGCGCCAGCACATCGGGCGCAATATTGTGTAAAGTCTCCCCGGCATCTGGAACCAAGCCCAAAGCTCTCGCCTGAAGCACCAGAAAAAGCAGAACTACGCTGTAGTATTTTATGATCTTCCCTCTCAAAACTTGCTAACCCCGCTCGTTTTTGGCTGAGGGATGATATCAGGGTATTTGTCCTGCTTATGCAAGATATGCAGGATAAATGCCGCCTGAGTGAGTATCTCGGGCATAGCTTCCAGCGTCATACGTCGCTCTGCTTTGGCCTTCCAGGCGTAAGGCGTCATCGCCAGCAAGCCTTTCAAATCAGCTTGCTGCAACTTAAGCTCAAACCTGATGGCATGTTGAGTCACAGCTTCCAAACCAGCTGGTAAGGACTGTACGATGCGTTGCGGTTGGTGCGGTCGCACTTCTTCAAATAAAGCCTGACGCAAACTAAAAAGATGATCAGTGTCAGGCGTAACCACCATTAGCATGGCGCCGCGTCGCATTACCCGCACAATATCCTGAGAAACAGGCGCAAACAGACTACTGCATCCATCCAGGCTGTCAGCCGCAAGTGGCAGTGCAACCGCACTTCCTACCACCCATTTTATCCCGGGGTAACGTTGGGCTGCCATCTGCACACCCGCCTTGGCAATATCCAGTCCTATGACCCTGTCCGCATGATCCCTCATGGCCGACGTGTAATAACCCTCTCCACATCCGATATCCAGCCAGTTCTGTGGACGTTGCGTTGGCATCTGGCCAATCAAGGCCTGCCGCAAGGGGGCGTAATGACCCGCATCCAGAAATTCTCGTCTGGCTTGCAGCGAGGCAGGTGTATCTCCTGGATGCCGACTTTTCTTTTGTTGCACCAAGAGCAAATTGATATATCCCTCGCGCGATACATCAAAGCTATGCCCCTGTACACACGACCACGAAGCCCCTTCCGTCGATAGGGGGGCGCGACAAACAGGGCATATCCACATGTGTCTTCCAACGGTGTTAACAACCAGCCCGGCATGATAAGCCCACTTGACAATAAGCTCTAGACTCCTTAATTTATATCGTGTGCGATTCAATCATTGGAGACTTACTATGCAGATCCTTTATAAAACTCAAGCCACAGCTACAGGCGGTCGTCAGGGCCAGGTCCGAACCGAAGACGGCGTACTGGATATGCGCCTTGCGCTACCGCGTGAACTGGGTGGACCGGGCCATGCTCACAGCAACCCTGAACAGCTTTTTGCCGCCGGCTTCGCCGCCTGTTTTGACAATGCCCTGACCCATGTAGCCAGCCAGCGCAAACTTCGCCTGCAAGGAACGGTGGTCACCGCCCATATTGGATTAGGCAGCCTGGAACAAGGCGGGTTTGGACTCAGTGCGCGTCTCGATATTCATATTCCTGGTGTGAGTAGCTCCGTCGCTCAAGAGCTTATAGAAGCAACCGAGAAGGTCTGCCCTTATACCAACGCCATACGCGGCAATGTTCCGTTGGAACTGGTTCTGATCTAGACCTATGGCGAGTTGTCTGGGGTATGGCTTAGACTACGAGTAACGCTGATTTATGGAGAGCCCGCTTGTCATCGACGCAGCCTCAGGTGCCTCGCCTGAAAGATCAGATCTGTTTCAGGCTCTATGCAGCATCACGTTTGATCACAAGGCTTTATCAACCTCTGCTGGAACCGCTGGGGTTGACTTACCCGCAGTATATTGTCTTGATGATACTTTGGGAGCAATCTCCACAGCGGGTTTCTGACATTGGCCAACTGGCCATGCTCAACTCTAACACCTTGACACCCTTACTCAAACGTCTGGAAGAGCAAGGATTTATTCTCCGTCAACGCGATCAGCAAGACGAAAGGGTCGTCATGATATCCCTGACTGCCCAAGGACAGCACTTGCAGGAATCCTGTCGTATGATTCCACAAGTGCTGCTGAACCACAGTCATCTGGACGCCTCAGAGCTGGTATTGTTACGCCAGCAGCTAGACCAGTTGCTGGCAGTGCTATCAAAGGCTGAATGAGCTCGCTATACTTGCTGGTCTTTATTTGCCATGCAAGTGATCAGTACCATGAGCACAGACTCACCAGGACAGCGCCTGAGTTTTCAGGACATGATTCTGCAATTACAACAGTACTGGGGCCGCCAGGGATGCGTGCTGGTTCAACCCTATGATATGGAAATGGGGGCTGGCACCTTTCATACCTCTACGTTTCTGCGCGCTATCGGTCCTGAATCCTGGAGGTCAGCCTATGTGCAACCTTCGCGGCGCCCCACGGACGGACGCTATGGCGAGAATCCGAATCGCTTGCAGCACTATTACCAATTTCAGGTAGTGCTCAAACCTAATCCTGATAATATTCTGGAACTTTATATCAACTCCCTGCGTCAACTCGGAGTCGACCCACTCATCCATGATATCCGTTTCGTTGAAGACAACTGGAAATCGCCTAGCCTGGGCGCCTGGGGCTTGGGCTGGGAAGTGTGGCTGAACGGCATGGAAGTCACTCAATTTACCTACTTTCAACAGGTCGGGGGACTGGACTGTTTCCCTGTGACTGGCGAGATCACCTACGGACTTGAACGTATCGCCATGTACTTGCAAGGCGTTGATTCTGTCTATGACCTGATCTGGTCTGAAAGCGAATCGGGCATCGTTCGCTACGGCGATGTTTTTCATCAGAATGAAGTGGAAATGTCCACTTATAATTTTGAGCAGGCAGACACCTCGCTGCTTTTTTATCAGTTTGATGCCTACGAGCGTGAGGCTCTACGCTTGATCAGCTTAGGCCTTCCTTTACCAGGTTATGAGTTCATTCTAAAAGCGTCTCATACTTTTAATCTGCTAGATGCACGCCGCGCTATATCCGTGACTGAACGTCAACGTTTTATTTTACGTATCCGCACCTTGGCTACACAGATTGCAGAGGCTTACCTTGCTTCCCGAGAGCGACTGGATTTTCCCATGGCAACACCTGCCTTGCGCGAGGCATGGCTGGCTCGGGAGGCGACATGACTACACATCAGGATTTTTTATTTGAGCTCGGCTGTGAGGAGTTACCTCCAACCTCTTTGGCCATGCTGGCCGAAGCCCTCTACGTACATGTCACTACTGCACTTTCAGAACAGGGGCTGACACATGATGTTTCGCGTAGCCGCTGGATGGCCACCCCGAGAAGACTGGCTCTGTTTCTGGGCGATCTGCTGACACAACAGCCTGACCGGGTGCTCGTGGTTGAAGGCCCGCCTCTGGCAGCCTGCTTTTCCGCTGATGGACAACCTACCCCTGCCGCCCTGGGTTTTGCCCGTAAACAGGGGGTCAGTATAGATGCCCTGGAACGAGGTCCTGATCGCCTGCGCCTGCAGCGGACCTTGGCCGGAAAATCAGCCATGAGTCTTTTGCCCGAATTGATGGCACAGGCACTGTCTGACCTTCCCATTGCCAAACGTATGCGCTGGGGTAGTCGCCGTGAGGAGTTTGTGCGCCCTGTCCATACCTTAGTCATGCTGCTGGGGGAAGCAATAGTCCCGGCTACTTTACTGGGACTGGAGAGTGGCCGAACCTTACTTGGGCACAGATTCATGGCGCCGGGCCCCTGGGACCTGCACCATGCGCGCGACTACATCAGTCTGATGCTGAAAGCCAAGGTCATGGTCGATTTTGACGAAAGACGTCAGCTGATACTAGCTCAAGTGCGTCAGCTCGAAATCGCCCTGGGCGGCATGGCTATCGTAGATGATGCCCTATTAGACGAGGTAACTGCCCTGGTCGAATGGCCTGTAGCTCTGCATGGTTCCTTCGATCCACGTTTCTTGCAAGTACCTCAGGAAGCCCTGATTTCTACCATGCAGGGTAATCAGAAGTATTTCCCGCTGGTTGATTCCGAAGGCGCCCTACTGCCTCACTTTATCTTTATCAGCAATCTGGAATCGCCTCGTCCTGATCTGATTGTTGCCGGCAATGAGCGCGTGGTTCGTCCGCGCCTGACCGATGCCGAGTTTTTCTTTGCCCAAGATCGCAAGCTGACCCTGGCAGAACATGATCAGGCCAATGCACAAGTGGTCTATCAGGCGCGATTGGGATCCCTGCAGGATAAGGCCCATCGCCATGCCCGTCTGGCGGCATGGATAGCTACGGCATTGGGAGCCCATGTGCCTTGGGCTGAGCAAGCTGGTCTGCTGAGTCGAGCCGATCTGGCTACCCTCATGGTCTCAGAATTTCCTGATCTTCAGGGCATCATGGGTAGGCACTATGCGCGACATGAAGGATTACCCCCTGAAGTTGCTGATGCTCTCTTTGAACAATATCTGCCGCGCTTTGCCGGCGACCAATTACCGGTCACGCCTACCGGCCTAGCCTTAGCTCTGGCTGATAAACTCGATACCCTGACAGGCATTTTTGGTGTTGGGCAAATTCCTACGGGATCGGCAGATCCCTTCGCCCTGCGACGTGCAGCGCTTGGGGTTTTGCGCATCATTATTGAACATGCACTACCTTTGCGCCTGGATACGCTCATTGATCAGGCTCTGGCCGGTCATCAAGCCCCGGACTTGGCACCTCAAACCGCCGCTACCTTGCTCGATTTTTTTACAGC
>JAJZHP010000026.1 GCA_021804355.1 Pseudomonadota bacterium
CGGGAGTCAAATTTTGCTAAAGATTCAGTTTTTAAAGGTTACACATTCTGACAGGGGAGCGCGTCCTACCCGAGTACGATTGGCAGCCACAGCGGTATCTTCATAGCCAAAAGAGAGCCCCAGCAAAATACCGACATCCTCGGTCAGTCCAAATACTTCGCGTACTTCATCAGGGTAATATCGCATGGAGCCTTGGGCGCAGCAGCCTATGCCGTAAGAGGTCATCAAAAGCATCAAGGTTTGTACGTACATGCCTACATCCAGGGCTACGGTGATCCCAAAATGGCGGGGCATACCAATAAAAGCAATATGGGGGGCATCAAACATTTCAAAATTGCGCAGGGTGGCGCGCATCCGCCCTTCCCGATCATCACGAGCTATACCCATTTCACCATAGAGTTGAGCAGCACATTCCACTTGGCGCTGACGATAAATTCCGGAAAAATCAGGCAAGAAATCATAATCAGGCTTGATAGGTTGCATATGGCTGGCTTTATCCATCATGCGCTTGCGCAACTCGTCTCTGCACTCACCGGAGGCTACATACACCAGCCAAGGCTGAACATTGCAGTTAGAAGGGGCACATTGTGCCTGGGAAAACAGCGTATGCAGGACATCCTCATTGACCTGTTGCGGGAGAAATCCCCGTACTGATCGGCGTTGTTGCAGAGCATCCAGCAGTGTCATAGCGTTTGCAGCAGGCATGGTAGTCCCCTCATAATGCATCAGTGTCATCGTGTAGGACACACGTTAAAAGAAAATGACCTACTTTCACAACAGGTTCGGCTTAGCATGCGTATACATATTTTAGGAATTTGTGGAACCTTCATGGGGTCCTTGGCCCTGCTGGCGCGAGATTTAGGGCATGAGGTAACTGGATCGGATGCAGCCGTGTATCCCCCTATGAGCACACAACTGCAGGCAGCAGGCATCACTTTGTGTGAATCTTACACGCCAGCACATCTGCAACCGCATCCTGATCTTGTGATTATTGGAAATGCCCTCAGCCGAGGTAATGCAGCGATTGAGTACGTGCTGAATGCAGAGATTCCCTACACTTCAGGGCCGGCCTGGCTGGCCTCCGAAGTTTTGCGAGGAAGGCATGTGATAGCTGTTGCCGGAACGCATGGCAAGACCACCACGAGTACCATGTTAGCCTGGGTGCTAGAACAGGCCGGTTTACAACCTGGTTATTTAATCGGGGGGGTGCCACAGGGCCTGGGTCAAAGCGCATGCTTAGGAAAAGGTCATCATTTCGTTGTAGAGGCCGATGAATACGACACGGCATTTTTTGATAAGCGCTCCAAGTTCGTCCACTACCGACCGCTGACGGCTATTCTGAACAATCTTGAATATGATCATGCCGATATATTTCCGGATCTGGCAGCTATTCAAACGCAGTTTCACCATCTGATTCGTACGGTACCCGGGCGAGGACTCGTGATATGGCCTGAGCACGATGAGGCCCTGCAAACGGTACTACAGCGTGGGGTGTGGAGTCGCCAAGAGCTGGTCTCAAGTCAGGATGGCGCCGTAGCGACGTGGTCGTTGGGCAAAGCGGCTGCCGATGGAAGTGCTTTTGAGATCCTTCATCAGGGGCAGGTGGTGGGTCAAATAGTTTGGACCTTAACCGGCCTGCATAATCAGATGAATGCTTTGGTGGCTGTGGCTGCTGCTGCTGATTGTGGCGTGGAACCAGCCAAGTCCATAGCGGCATTATCTGTTTTTAAGGGTGTCAAACGCCGTATGGAGCTTTTGGGTCATCCTCGCGGTATCTTTGTTTACGATGATTTTGCTCATCATCCAACGGCCATCGCTACGACCCTGGCCGGGTTAAGATCGCGGCTTGGCGCTGAGGGGCGTATAGTTGCGGTCATTGAACCTAGATCCAATACCATGCGTCTCGGTACTCACCAGCATGCCTTGTCCCAATCCGTGGCTCAGGCTAATCAGGTGTTCTGGTTCAGGCCCGAGCATCTGGACTGGGATTTGGAAGCTGTTCTGACGAACAGCCCCGTACCTGCTGAGGTATTACCCTCGATCGATAAACTGCTGGATCGCCTGGAGACCGAACTAAAACCAGGGGATCATGTGGTCATTATGTCTAATGGCGGTTTTGCAGGACTGCATCGCCGCCTGTTGGAACGTCTGGCTCAGCCAAAATGACATACGTAATCGGTGATTTCCAGTATTTCAATGTCAAAGCTCGATTGACCGGGGACCTCAAAAGACTGACCACCCCGGTAGTCTATCCAGGCTTCGGAGCCAGCGAGGCGCACGCGGCAATGACCTGAAAGTAGTTCCATAACCTCAGGACTGCCTGTCTTAAAGGTCAGGGTCGAGGGGAGCAGAACGCCCAGGGATTTGCGGCTGCCGTCGTTCAAAATTACGGTATGGCTGATGCAGCGACCATCAAAGTAAATGTTTGCTTTTTTGGTAACGCTGACGTTGTCGTACTGGCTCATGATATTCCTCGCTGGGCAAAGTCTGCATGGTAGCTGAAATGCGTGCCTGGCGTCATGGTCTGTCTTTATTTTGTCTTTTTATTGCCATGAGATGGTCATAGACTTTTTTTAGATTCTGCAGGCAATGAATACCATAGCTGGTGTTACCCGACCGGGTTTTTTGGGCGCAATTGCAGCTGAAAGGTCCAAGGTCGACATGGTGTCCTGGAACCGTCCATCCCACATAGGCACGGGAGATATCCTTCTCTTCTCGGGAAGAACCTGGGCAGCGCGTAGTGTACGCTGGATGACCAATTCACCTTGGTCCCATGTTGCTGTTGTGGTCTACGAGCCTGAATTGTACGCTGAACCCATGGTGTTTGAAGCCACCCGCTGCTCTCCGCTAAAAGACTTGGTGCGCGGGATCTGTGTTCGTGATGGTGTTCAGCTGGTCAGTCTGTCTGAGAAACTCGCCACGTATCCTGGTCGGGTTGTTTTACGACCTTGGCATGCTGATGTTGTCAGGCCATCGGCTTCGATGGTGCACAGTGTGCTGGAGGCTCATCTGCAGCGCCCCTATATCGATTACGTGCGGCGAAATATCTGCCAATGGCTGGGACGACCCGCTGCGCCAGGGACATTTTGCAGTGAATTTGTCGTCGACGTGTTACGTGCATGGGGGATGTGGGGGGCGGGACGCCCTAGCCGACTCTATGTGCCGCGAGATTTTGCCGAACCTTTATTGCAAGATGCGGGTACACCTGGTTTTTCCCAAGTGCTGACGCTTAAAGTTGGCGCTGACCGTGAACTTTTGCGACAAGATACGCCTTGGGCAATGGTTTAAAGACGAAACGTGTGAGATTGTCTATGCTTGTTGGCAATCTACTGTTGAGGTGGTAATTCATGGCCCGGGCGAATCAGCAACCCAGAGACAGCCTGTATGAACAGGTTTTTAATCAGTCCTTTCATCCGATGGCCCTGTTGGATAACCAAGGAAAGTGGTTACAGGCCAATCAGAGTTTGCAAACCTTACTCGGCGATATCTGGGGTCCAGGGCAAGATTGGTTGCTGGCCGTTCAAGGTGCTGATGAGTTGTCCCTAGCGCAGGCGTCAGCATTGGCAGGTGAAGCACAACGCCAAATTCCCATCGTTTGGATAAAAGGTGAGCAGGAAGTGCAGGCGCTGGCCAGCATACAGCGGCTTGATAATGTGCAGCCTACCGTGCTATTGCTGATGTTGCAGGTGCTGCCAGGCTCCTCGGCGGCAGGTATTCGAGACCCCCTCACCGGCTTGATCGGGCATGCCCTGTTTATGGACAGATTGCATCTGGCGCTGGCGCGCAAACGAAGAAATCGGACTGAGCTGGCCATGATGATGATTTCTATCGACAATCTGGTGCCTATCAGCTCTGAGCAAGGTGGGCATATAGCTGATTTGCTGTTGCAGGCGACCTCGGAAAGACTGCAGTCCTGTGTGCGTAGGTCAGATTCTTTAGCCAGGTTAGGTGGGGATTCCTTTGCTATCATGTTGGAAGAGGTAGGTACCTCACTGGAAGCGATAACCCTGGCGGGCAAGTTATGTGACAGCTTGCGGCAGGAGATAGTGCTACAGGGCACTGTGTTTCAGCTGGATGTGAGTTTGGGAGCTGTCATGGCGCGATCGGATCAGGAAGCCTGGGAACTGGTGCGTCAGGCAGATCAAGCCCTCTACCAGGCGCAACAAAATGGTGGAAATACTTACGAAATTGTCATGTGAATGAACTTGCCGATGTCAGGTTCTGGTTGCATGATGGAGCAGGTACGAGGTTAAAACAAAAAACAACAGCTGGAGGTGTATGACCCAAAATTCTGTAGCCTTGATCGTCGTGTTGTGACAGGTGATGTGACCCATTTGAACCAGCCAAAGCGAGGGTGAAAGCATGGATGATAGTTCACAAGGCTCAGTTTCTCAGAAAGTTTATGTTCTCGATACCAATGTGCTGATTCACGACCCCAACTCCCTCCTGAATTTTGAAGAGCATCGCGTCATTATCCCCATGACGGTGCTGGAAGAACTCGACAAACTTAAATCAGGTAAATCCTCGGTAGCTGCCGAGTGTCGGGCAGCCATACGGTTGATTGATGCGGTATTGGGTGATGCAGAGCCTAGTTTGGTTCAGCAGGGTCTGCCCATACGTCGTGGCCCCGAAGGGGTGCAAGGCACGCTATCGGTATTGATGGATAGGGTGAGTGACGACAAGCAGGATTATCTGTCTAATGAGCTTAATGATAACAAGATCATTAATCAGCTGGTCATGTTGCAGGCGCGTGATATTCGTTGCAAGGTGATACTCGTCACCAAAGACATCAATATGCGGCTGAAAGCGCGTGCTTGTGGTCTGGCTGCTGAAGACTATCACAATGATCAGCTGGTCTCTGATATACGCCAGGTCAGTAAAGGCTATTTGCAGTTTACGGAATCCTTCTGGTCCCGCATTCATGCCGTGGAGACCCGTCAGTTGATGGGGGAAACGGTACATATATTGCCTCGTCAGGCGGTAGCCGATCCCTTGTATATCAATCAGTTTATTGTGGATGAAGAAGGTTTTGTCGGTAGAGTGCGAGAGATTGATGCCGAAAAGATAGTGTTGCTGGACTTGCCCAAAGACCGCTTGATGGGGGCGCGAGCCTGGGGACTCAAGCCAAGAAATCTCCATCAGGCACTGGCGCTCAATTTACTTCAGGATCCCGATGTTCATTTGGTCAGCCTCACCGGTCCTGCGGGTTCTGGCAAGACCATACTGGCTCTGGCTGCCGCTATAGAAATGACGGTTGAAGCCAAAAGATTTAATAAAATCATTGCCACCCGATCGACCCCGCCTCTGGCGGAAGAGCATGGTTTTCTGCCAGGAACCGAAGAGGAGAAGATGGATCCCTGGTTAGGCGCCATTTCTGACAACATCGAAGCCTTGCACCTGAATGATGAAAGTCCTTCTGGCTCTATTGATTATGTGAAATCCCGAGCCAATATTCAGTTCAAGGCGCTTAACTATATTCGGGGGCGTAGTTTTCAACGATCGCTGATCCTGATCGATGAGTGTCAGAATCTGACGCCGCACCAGATGAAGGCTATTATTACTCGGGCGGGAGAAGGTTCCAAGGTGGTCTGTCTGGGGAACTTGGCCCAGATTGATACGCCTAACCTGTCAGCTACCAGTTCAGGATTAACCTACATGACGGAGCGTTTTAAGGGCTTTGCTCATGGTGGGCACATGCAGTTGCAAGGCGTGCCGCGGTCCTTGTTGGCTGAGTATGCGGAGTCCCATTTGTGAGGGCGATGCGTACTTGGGTATTCACGGGATACCGCCTGGTCGAGGCAGGTCACGGGAGCTTAACTGACGCCAACTCATCCCCCGGGGGTGGGTTGGAGTGCAAAATGCGTTTTGCATGCTTGATTCTATGGGCTTTTGCCTATAAATTCACGCCCTCGGCGAAGCAGCTTGCTGAAGCGTCGCTACAAGATATATGGCCCGCTGTTGGCGGGCTTTTCTCATCACTCACCCCGTGTGGAGTTCGCTAGCTATGGCAACGCGTCTTTCGGATTATTGCACCGAGTCCGAGTGGTCCAAGATTAAGCATTTTGCTGATGGCAAAGAAACGCCCTTTCTGGTTGTAGACCTGGAAATTATTAAGCAGAAATATACGGAACTGATGACGTGTTTTCCCATGGCTAAGGTGCACTATGCGCTTAAGGCTAATCCAGGAGCTCCCGTTATTGAGACCCTGCGCGATATGGGCAGCAATTTTGACATTGCCTCCATCTATGAACTGAATAAGGTTTTGGATGCAGGTGTCTCTGCTGATCGCATTTCCTATGGCAACACCATCAAAAAAGCAGCCCATGTACGCTATGCCTACGAGCGTGGTGTGCGCTTATTTGCTACCGACTCCAAGGCTGATCTGCAAAATATTGCGGAGAATGCTCCTGGATCCAAGATTTTTGTGCGTATTCTGGTGGAAGGTGGTGAGACAGCGGAATGGCCGTTATCGCGTAAATTTGGCTGCCATCCCGATATGGCCATCGATCTGCTGATGCAAGCCAAGTTGCAGGGATTGATTCCCTATGGAATTTCCTTTCATGTGGGATCCCAGCAAAGAGATATTGCTGTCTGGGATGCAGCCTTATCCAAGGTCAAATATATGTTTGACTGGATGCGCCTTGAAGAAAGCATAGAACTCAAAATGATCAATATGGGAGGAGGTTTTCCTGCCAACTATATTTCTGAAGTCAATCCCATCAATGTGTATGCTGAAGAAATCCTTCGCTATTTGCACGATGATTATGGTGATGATCTACCTGAAATCATTTTAGAGCCCGGGCGCTCGCTGGTGGGCGAATCAGGCGTGTTGGTCTCTGAAGTGGTGTTAATTTCCCGAAAATCGCGTACTGATCTGAAGCGTTGGGTCTATGTGGATGTAGGCTTGTTCCAGGGATTGATTGAAACCCTCGGGGAATCTATCAAATATCCGCTTTATTGCGAAAAAATGGATCGCAATACTTCAGGAGAAGGCTCGGTGGTTTTGGCGGGGCCTACCTGCGATTCCACCGATATTATGTATGAGCAAGTCTCTTATACGTTGCCTCATAATCTTGCGGTGGGGGACCGGATTTACTGGCTAACCACGGGGGCTTATACCAACTCCTACTCTTCTGTTGAGTTTAACGGGTTTCCCCCGCTTAAAACCTATTTCTTGTCCTGAGTGAGCTGTTGGCGATGCTGGAGTTTAGGCTCCAGCATCAGCTTGTCGAAAAATATCCACCATCCATGAGCTTAATTCAGGCAGGAAACTGATGGGCAAGTCATGCCCTAAGCCTCGCACCAGTTTAAATTGAGCCCCATGAATAAGGCGAGAGATGCGCCAGCCTGCCCACCAGGGTACCAGCGGATCGTCGCGGCCATGCACGATAAGACTGGGGCACTGAATTGTTCGGATACGAGGGCTCAGGTTGGCTGTAGCCAGGACGGCCAGAGTCTGACGCATCACCCCTGCTGGATGGTATGAGCGATCCAATGACCGACGCGCCATGGTGACTAGCTGATTTTTATCGGTGCGATAGTGACGCCCCTGCAGTCGTGTGAGGAAATCAGCAATATCCTCAGGATGAGGGCGTCCTATCCCTTGTCGTTTGCGGCCACCAAAGCCTCCAGAGAGCATGGTCCATAGCATGGAGGGACTCGGTGGAAAAAGTCCCGGGCTTAATGGGGAGGTCATCAGCAGGCATAATGACTGGATGCGATCGGGGTAACGAGCGGCCAGTATCTGGCTAATCATGCCGCCCATCGAAATGCCCACCAGATGCAGCTGTTGTAGCTGCAGGTGATTGATGAGCCCCCAAGTGTCGTCAGCCATGTCGTCGAGCGTATATGGAGCCTCAATGGATAAGCCCAGGGACGAGCGGATCATGCTGGTCGTCATGTTGTAGCGTTGGCGCGATGGGAATTTACTGGATAGACCGATATCCCTGTTATCAAAACGGATAGCGCGATATCCAGCATCAACCAGGCTCTGCATAAGGCTGTCTGGCCAATAGATCATTTGGGCGGACAAGCCCATGATCAGCAGGACAGGAGGGTGGGCGGGGTTTCCCCAGTCCTCGTAGTAGATGTCAGTCTGTCCTGTCGATGCAATTCCTGAACGTATTTCAGCCGAAGGCATGCCATAGCTCCCAGTATGAGGTAGAGCATTGCACCGTGTGCAGCAAGGATTGTCCATGACTGTGGAGGCCAAACTTCAGGTCTTGCAGGCCAGAGGCGTAAGGTGCAAACTCAGGCGATCATTAAGCAATTGACTGGATTTACTGATGAAAATTTATGCTGATAATTCATTATCCATAGGTCATACCCCCCTGGTGCGTTTAAATCGCGTCGTTCCTCAGGGTAGCACCGTGCTGGCTAAGATAGAGGGGCGTAATCCGGCTTATTCTGTGAAGTGTCGCATTGGTGCAGCGATGATCTGGGATGCAGAGCAGACAGGGCGCTTGCGTCCGGGTATTACCCTGGTGGAAGCCACTTCGGGTAATACCGGTATAGCCCTGGCTTATGTGTGTGCTGCCCGCGGTTATCGACTGATACTGACAATGCCCGCAACCATGAGTCTGGAACGACGTAAATTACTTAAAGCACTGGGTGCTGAATTGGTGCTGACCGAGGGGGCTCGTGGTATGCAGGGGGCCGTGGATAAAGCCCAGGAAATTGTTCATGGTGATCCTGAGCATTACCACATGCTGCAGCAATTTGAAAATCCAGCAAATCCCAGAATACATGAAACCACGACCGGGCCTGAGATCTGGGCCGATACGGATGGAACGGTTGATGTGCTGGTGAGTGGGGTAGGAACGGGAGGGACGCTGACCGGGGTTTCGCGGTTTATCAAAAAAACCTGTGGCAAAGCCATCGCAACCATAGCGGTGGAGCCTGAGGCGTCCCCGCTGATTTCACAGAGTTTGCAAGGGCTGCCGTTAAAACCTTCCGGGCACAAGATTCAGGGTTTAGGGGCCAATTTTCTGCCCGCCAATCTTGATCTGAGGTTGATAGATCGGGTTGAACAGATCAGTAATGAAGATGCAATTTTGTTTGCTCGCCGATTGATGCGGGAAGAAGGCATCTTGGCGGGAATATCCTGTGGTGCAGCGGTCTGCGCCGCCGCGCGGATAGCCGCCTTGCCAGAGTTTGCACAGAAAACTATCGTGGTCATACTGCCCGATGCAGGGGAGCGGTACCTGTCGACGGCCTTGTTCGAGGGTATGTTTACCGATCAGGAAAATGTGCAATGAAGTAAGTTATCCTGTCTGGCAGGATGTATTACAATAGCATCGCTGATGACTGTAGGAATGAACTTTATGAGTTACCAAGCCATACCCCCTGGGAAACAACCGCCACAGGATATTTATGTGGTGATAGAAATCCCCGCCAACCACAGCCCGATCAAGTATGAAATCGATAAGGACTCAGAAACACTGTTTGTAGATCGCTTTTTGGGTACGGCCATGTTTTATCCTGCCAACTACGGGTATATCCCTAACACGCTCTCCGAAGATGGCGATCCTCTGGATGTGCTCGTGATAACTCCGCATCCGGTTGAGCCTGGTGCAGTCATTCGTGCTCGGCCGATTGGTAAACTGGTGATGGAAGATGAGTCAGGTATCGATGCCAAACTCGTGGCAGTGCCTCATGACAAGTTGACCCCGCTCTACAAAGATATCAAAGAAGTCCAGGATCTGCCGGCCTTGTTACTGGCACAGATCAAGCATTTCTTCGAGCATTACAAGGATCTCGAACCTGGTAAATGGGTCAAGGTAACCGGATGGGAAGGGCGCGAATCCGCCGAGGCTGAAATACGTAAAGCCATAGCGCAAGCAGTGTCGTCTTGAGTAAAGAGGAAGAGGGAAGTGGCTTTCCTCTTCCTTGTTCAGTCATGCTGGGAGTTATTTAGACTTATTATTGGGAGGGGCTGTTGTTTGCTGTAAAAATTCTTTAGAGTGTCTAAAAGCTAGGAGCGATATCATGGAAGATCGTAGCTATAGCAAAGAAGTTCCTCACGTTTTTTCTGGATGGGTGCGCAACGTCAACTCAGCGTTGGAAGATAGCCTTCAGGCTGAGATTGAGCAACTAGAGCTTGATCTGCTCAGGTTTCATGACATCCCTTCAGACCGCCGCTTTCTGCAAGAGCAACACTACCGTGAGCTTATTTTGGAAAAGCGATTTATGTTGCGACTCGTACGGGGTTATGAATAGCGGGTAGTTCGTCGGATAGTGTCATTTCTTGTCTTATTGTAGGACAATATTTAATCCTGGTTGAGTTGGCTGCATTAAAATACTCGGGCTGCTTGTAACTTGTAACAAGTGGCCGTTTATTCTGGGCAAACCAAAGGGAAATGATCATGGGTGAATTAAAAGCGTTGTCGGAAGAAAGCAAGGGACTGGTTGATCGCGTTAAAGACCTGGGTCGTCAGGTATATTTGGCGAATGTAGGGCTGTTGGCTCTGGTAGAAGAAGAAAGCCGCAAGCAATACGAGAAGGCATTGGAAGCCGGCAAGCAGTCTCATGGTGAAGGTACCGAGTGGATGTTGGCTGCTCGTGGTCTGGTGGATCAACTGGTGAGCGAAGCTTCACAGCTTAAGGTTGAGACCCTGCGCGTTCAGGCACAGCAAGCACGTGAAAAACTGCTGGCTTCTGATCTGGTCGAACAGGCTCAAAAGGTATTTCAGGATCTGGTTCAGGCTGGCGAAAAACGCAAAGCTGCCTAGATGATGGAAGACGGCGCCGTTAGACCTTAACAGGCAACGGCGCAAGCTCCTTAGCTCGCCTGCTCCTACTCCTGGATAGAAAATGGGAGTGTGGGGTTTATATACCGATCGTCCTTGGCTATACGCATCAGGCTTTTCAAGCTGTAATACAGGGATGAGCGTTGAATGATATTGGCCGTCCATGCAGGAATGCGTCCTCCCGGATCAATAATTCCCGTCATTTGTGCTGAAATCTTGCCATCACTGCGCGGTGTAAAGACCCAGTTCATTTGTAGCTTGGCCATGCGTACCAAGGGAGGCTGCTCCGGCAGATAACCATCCACGGACTCCGTGGTGAGTCGAACAACGCGTGTCTTGGGGTCCTGACTAACATGCGTGTGAATCACCGCATCCCTGTCTTCAATGCCGTACGGGCTGTTAATGACCAAGTGGATAATCAGGTCGTGTGGACTTTCACGTTTAATCAATTCCGCGCTGCGCAAATGCCAGATCCATTGGTTCATATTGCCGACGTCTATGGTTGCCGCCACGATACTGGCCAGCGGTGCATCAAAAACCGTGTCCATACGGTTGACAGAGACGCGATAATTGGAATCTTTGCGCAAGTAAAATTTGATGTTATGAAAACGGTCATGGCGTATCAGTTTCCACTCAGGCCCTAAACCTTGAGTTTCCGCTTCGGCAGCAACCTGATTGCTAGGAACTGGAAAATCATCCGACCAAGCTGGCGCGGATAGCCATGACACCAAGATCCAGCATAAACCCAGGGCGCTTTTTTTCATTGTTATCCCCCCGTGCAACCTTGTGACCGGCAGCTACGGCCATGTATTTAATGTGGTGATCATCAATGTAACTGACAAGTATCGTGGAAAGGGCTCATCAGCATGACATTATTGGATTTTAACTATGACAGATTTTTAAGTACAGTCCTAGTGTCTGACGGCAATAAGATGAGTTGCCTGAACTCGCCGATGGCGAACATTATTTTGTATTATAGAGCTTAATTTTCTGCTTACATAAGAAACTATGCTGTTCTCCTGTTTAGAACGGTTTTAGTCAGACGCAGCAGGGGGCGCAATCCTCAGCCGTGTCGTACTTGGCAAGCGGGAACACGCTTCCGCATGCCGCCGCCAAGGTTAGCTGCGTTGATCGATCGGGTAGCTGTATTCGATCATTGGCGGTAAACCTCTTTGCGATTGCCGATGCGCATAACGAGGATGAGCAAAGCGCCATCCTCGATGGTGCTAATAATTCGATAGTCACCAACGCGGTACTTCCAGAACTCGCCCAGTTTGGAGCCTTTGAGGGCTTCGCCAATGCTGCGTGGGTCGTCGAGATGAGCCAGACGCTCACGCAAAAAGGCCATGATGCGCTTGGCAACGGCTTTATCTATTGCGGCTAGGTCCTTCTTGGCCTTGTCGTTGATCTCAATCCGCCAAGCCAAGATCGCGTTCCACTTCTTCTAGCGTGAAGGTACGGCTACGGCCTGCTCGAATGTCAATCAAGCGTTGCTCTGCAAGGTACAAATCTTCGAGGTCGTCCAGATGCTCAAGGATGGCTTCGCGGGCATAGAAAGTCTTGGTGCGCCCTGTGGCCTGCGCCAGTGCTTCAAGGCGGGCTTCCACTTCGGCGGGCAGTCGGATTGCAAGCATGTTTCGGCCCCTATTTTTCGCGATATACAAGTATGTCACGCCCGCCGTGCAACCATCAACATCTATTGTACATAGTGTCTGCTGGCAATAAGATGAGTTGTCTGGATTCGCCGTTGTAGAACTTAATTTACAGTCACAGATCACTTAATGTGAATGGCGGTCACGGATGTATCCCACTGGGCCGGTCGGGGGGGGGGACCAGAAACGCCTGGGCGCGGTCGTAGCTGAGTTGCCAGTAGGCGGGTCCAAAGTACGATGAAATGTTCGAATATCTGCGGGTCATGCACTAGGTGTAAGTCCAAAGACATGCCGCGCAGCAGCCACTGGGTCAAAGTCATCAGGTGGCGAACATTGTCCTCGGGATGCAGGGGTTCAAAATAATGATCGGCTGCCACTTTGATCGTGTTATAGCCGGCGGTCCAGAGATTGCGCATCATATCTGCCAATTCAGGATCATGTCGACTAGCGAGCATGAGTTCCAGCATGGCTACATTCTCTCGACGACCGAAGACCTTGCGCCAACAACGCAGAATGATGTCCTCCAGTCGGTGATCGCTTTCGGGTAATTCCAGGATGGCCTGACCTAACTGGATATAGAGTTGACGAATCAGCCACTCAGCAGCGGCAGCGATGAGCGCTGCCTTGCTGGGGAAGTGGTGCACAGGGGCACCACGCGAGACTTGCGCCCGATCCACAATGCGACTGACCGTGGTGCCGGCATAGCCTTCCTGCTCCAAACAGTCCAGGGTTGCTTCCATAAGACGCTGACGCATCTGGGCAGATCGCTCCGCCTGAGTTCTCCGTGGTGCAGGTGTGCTCATGGATGATCCAAAATCATAAAACGTTGAGGGGCCTATTATAGGTCCAGATTACAGCATACGGGCTATGATCTCTTTCATGATTTCATTCGTGCCGCCGTAGATGCGATTGGCGCGCATATCGAGATAGGCCCGTGCTATGGGGTATTCCAGCATATAACCGTATCCACCATGCAGTTGCACGCATTCGTCCACAACACGGCAAAGTAAGTCTGAACACCAGTATTTAGCGGCAGCGGCGGCATCGATACTCAGTTCATGGCTGAGAATCTGTTCCATACAGCGATCAACAAAGACGCGTCCGATCTGGGTCTCGGATTTAAGCTCGGCTAACTTAAAGCGGGTATTCTGAAAGCTGGCGACAGGTTTGCCAAACACCTTGCGGGCACGAACATACTCCAGCGTATGAGCGATGGCATATTCAGCGCCTGCGGTACACATGATGGCAATCATGAGCCGCTCCCAGGCCAGCTCTTTCATCAACATGATAAAGCCCATGCCTTCACTGCCTAAGAGATTCTCTTTAGGAACGCGTACGTCTTCGAAGAAAAGCTCACAGGTGTCTTGTGCCTTCATGCCTACCTTGTTCAAGGGGCGGCCTTTGGTAAAGCCTGCTGAGTGAGCATCCACGATCAGGAGTGAAATAGCCTCAGCTCCCTTGTCGCCATCTCCCGTCCTGGCGACAACCACGACCATGTCACTGAGATAGCCATTAGTAATGAATATTTTGGAGCCATTAAGCACATAATGGTCGCCATCAAGGACGGCCCGGGTACGAACACTTTGCAGGTCTGACCCGGTGCCGGGTTCGGTCATGGCGATGGCACTGACCACTTCACCACGGGCCATGCGTGGTAGCCAGTGCATTTTTTGTGTTTCATTGCCAAAATTGTTGATGTAGTTGGCAACGATATCGGAATGCAGGGAGAAACCACAGCCTGAATCGCCAACTCTGGCCTGTTCTTCCATGAGTATCATGCTGTAAAGGCGGTCCACGCCAGCTCCACCATAAGCCTCGGGCATGGTAGGGCACAACATGCCCAGAGCACCGGCCTTGTTCCACAGCTCACGGTCAACGTGTTGCTGAGCTTCAAATTTTTCTCGATGTGGCATGACCTCCTGTTCGAAGAAGCGTCGTACGGTTGTGCGAAAAGCCTCATGATCGGCATTAAATAAGGTGCGCGGAAGCATGCTCGTGAGTTGCGGGGCTATGGCTGAGGACACAGAGATCTCCTTTACATGATGGTCGTACAGTATGTTTATTATCGCTTGAAGGCTTCAGGGCTTGTCAAGCAAGGATTGGGTGCGTAAACTAAAATAACAAATTTGGTTTACGGCGCGATGGGGTGGGTATGATTCGGCACGATTGGACTCTGGAAGAGATTGCTACACTTTTTCAATTGCCATTTCCTGAGTTGCTATATAGGGCGCAAACAGCTCATCGGCAGTATTTTGATGGTGCGACGATTCAGGCTTCCACATTGCTTTCAATAAAAACGGGCGCCTGTCCTGAGGACTGCAAATACTGCTCACAGTCAGGCCGCTATGCGACGGGACTGGAAAAAGAAAAATTATTGCAGGTTGAAACAGTGGTTGAAGCCGCCAAAGCGGCTAAAGCACAGGGCTCAAGCCGTTTCTGTATGGGGGCGGCCTGGCGTTCGCCCACCGAAAAGGATATGCCCATGGTGCTGGAAATGGTCCGACAAGTTAAAGATCTGGGCATGGAGACTTGTATGACCTTAGGCATGTTGAACGAGCAACAAGCGCAAAGTCTGGCAGCCGCTGGCCTTGATTATTACAACCATAATCTGGATACCTCGCCGGAATACTATGCCCGCGTCATTACGACACGCAGTTATGATGATCGATTAAATACCCTGCATCATGTGCGAGATGCGGGTATCAAGGTTTGTGCTGGCGGTATTGTGGGTATGGGGGAAGAACGCTCAGATCGTATGAGTTTGCTGCAGCAGTTAGCCAATCTTCCGGTGCATCCTGAATCGGTACCCATCAACCGACTGGTTCCCATACCTGGTACCCCCTTAGGCGATACGCCCCCTATGGATGAACTGGAGTTTGTGCGTACGCTGGCGGTAGCTCGTATTCTCATGCCGGCCTCGTGGTTAAGGCTGTCGGCAGGTCGGGAGAGTATGAGCGATAGCACACAGGCCTTGTGTTTTATGGCGGGGGCCAATTCCTTGTTTCTGGGGTGCAAATTGTTGACCACGCCGAACGCTGGACTGGGGCGCGACCAAGAGCTATTACAGCGATTGGGTATGCGTTTGGCGGAGGCGCCTGTCTCTGTTCCTTTGTATCACGATGCCATGGCCTCCTACCGGCAAGAAGATGCACGCCCGGCTTGAACAACGCCTAGCTCAGCGCCAGGCTGATGGCTTGAGCCGATCCCTGCACTTGCATGAGGCTGCGCAGGGACCTGTCTTGGTGGCCGACGGCCAGCACCTGATCAACTTTTGCAGCAATGATTATCTGGGATTGGCTGCTGATGCAGCATTAGCGGTAGCTATGGCAGACGGTGCCCGTACTTACGGTGTGGGCGCAGGATCAGCGCATCTGGTCTGTGGGCATAGTCGTGCGCATGCTGACGTCGAAGCGGCTATGGCTGATTGGCTGGGCAGAGAGCAGGCTTTGCTGTTTTCCAGTGGTTGGCTAGCTAATCTGGCGGTCATGACAGCTTTGTTGTTGCCCGGCGATGAGGTGCTACAAGACAGGCTCAATCACGCTTCTTTGCTGGATGGAGCCAAACTGGCGCAGGCTCGCTCACGTCGTTATGCTCATCTTGATATGGTAGCCCTGAAAAAGCAGCTGGAAAGCAGATCAACCGCCCTGGTGGTCACGGATGCCGTATTTAGCATGGATGGTGACGTGGCTCCGCTAGCTCAAATAGCTGGCCTTTGTGCGCAGCAGGGTGCGTGGTTAATGGCTGATGATGCTCATGGCTTGGGTGTGATGGGTGACGAGGGTCGGGGGTGCGCGGCAGCCTTGGATGAGCACGAACTTCCTGTTTTAACCGTTACCCTGGGCAAGGCTATGGGCACGCAGGGGGCTTGTGTCGTGGGTTCCCGTGTCCTGATTGAAACGATCGTACAGTTTGCGCGGCCTTATATCTACACTACGGCCAGTTCCCCGGCGCTGGCCGTAGCGACGTTGGCATCGATTAAACGGGTACGGAGCGAGACTTGGCGAAGGGAAAGGCTCCATGAACATATAGCGTTATTTCGTGAGTTGGCGCACAGCAGGGGTCTGCCGCTTTTACCCAGTCAAACGGCCATACAGCCCGTCATGGTGGGGGAGGCAACGGCAGCTAGCCGGATGAGTGCAAGGCTGTGGGAGGAAGGTTTTTGGGTCACGGCCATACGCCCGCCCACGGTGCCACCTGGAACTTCAAGGCTGCGGGTGACCTTAAGTGCTGCTCATACGCCAGCACAAATTCGAAATCTTGTCGAGACGATGGCTCGCCTCAGGCCGGATGCCTGATCATGGCGGCCGACTGGTTGTTCTTGACGGGATGGGGGTGGAAGCCAGTTATTTGGCAGCGTATCTGGCGTCACTGGGAGAAGGGAGGTAACTTATGGGCTCCCGAGCTTCGTTCGACAGATCTGTTGGATCAAGTCGATCTTCTGGCCAAGCACCTGCCGGAAACCTGTCATGTGGTGGGCTGGTCGCTGGGGGGCATGGTAGCTATGCACCTGGCGGCTCGTTACCCGGGGCGGATTAAAAGTCTGGTGCTGCTGGCATGTAATCCCTGGTTTGTGGGCGATGATATATGGCCAGGCGTAGGAAGCGATTTACTTCATGGTTTCATCACAGGGATGCAACAACAGCCGGAACAGCAACAACAGGATTTTTTAGCGTGGCAATGTCTGGGTGATAGAGAGCTCAGGCGCGGCCTGCCCGGGGCAGCCAGCCTGTTGGTTCCGCCGCGTTCATCATATTTGTCCTATCAGCTGTCCTGGTTAGCCTGGGATGCACGTCAGATCCTGCAAAGTTGTCCCCAGCCACGACTTGCCTTGTTCGGCAAGCAGGACAGGTTGGTTCCCCAACAGCTGTCGGGCGCTTTAGTGGACATGGGGGTAGTTTGTGAGGTCATGGAGCCGTTGGGGCATATCCTGCCTTGGCATGGTCAGGTGCTGGCCCAACGTTTGCAGCGCTGGAGCCAGGAGGTGTGTCTGTGAATTATCAGCAGCGTATTCAGCATGCTTTTGCACAGGCTGCTGAACATTACGATCACTGGGCAGGGTTACAGCAACAGTCTATGCAGACCCTACTGTCTATGTTGCCTGCCGAAGGGCCCTGGCTAGGCAATGTCGCAGATATAGGAGGAGGGACAGGAGAGCTGCTCTATCATTTACAGGAGGCAGGCGCCGCTAGTCCGGTATTGCTGGATCTTGCCTGGCCGATGTTAAAACAGGCACAGGCGCGTGGTGTGTCTCTGTGCATGCAGGGGCATATGGAGGCACTGCCGCTGCAAACGGGCACGATGGATGCGCTGGTGAGTAATTTTGCCCTGCAATGGTCCAGCAGTCCTGAATCGGTGCTGGCTGAGTGCTGGCGCGTGTTGCGCCAGGGCGGCTACCTGGCTATGGCGGTCCCGGTGGCAGGTTCTCTCGAAGAAATTCGCGGGGCCTGGCAACAGGCAGGGCTGCAGGATCCCATTAACCCGTTGTCTACGAAAGATGCCTGGGTCCATGCTTTAGGTGATAGGTGGAGCATCGTGGCTAGCCGCTCAAACTCTGTCCAGGTGACCTACACAGATGCCAAGGAGGGCTTGCGCGCCTTGAGTGTGCTCGGTGCCAGTGCTCAAGCTCGACCACGGCAGGGGTTGCTGGGACGTTCAGCCTTTGCCCGAGCTCAGGCGGCATGGTTTCAATTAAGCGATGCTCAGGGTTACCGGTTGCGCTATCGCGTGTTGTGGTGGATTGTTCAAAAAAGTGAGTAGGGTCATGCGCAGGCAGCGTCGTGTTTTTTTTGTGGCGGGAACAGATACCGGGGTAGGTAAGACTTACGTAACTCAGCGCTTACTGACAGAGGCAGCTCATCAGGGCTTGCGAACCTTGGGTTTAAAGCCTGTAGCAGCAGGTGCAGAACCCGATGCGCAGGGGGCGTTGCGTAATGAAGATGCGCTGGCTCTCCAGGCGGTCAGTACGTTGAAGCTAAGTTATGAACAAGTGAATCCGATATGTCTGGAAGCGGCATGGGCGCCGCATCTGGCAGCACAGAAAGTAGGAAAAAAATTGCGTTTAAATTTGCTAGTGGGGCAAGTGCGCGGTTCCCTGGCTCAAGACGTCGATCTGGTATTGATAGAAGGCGCAGGAGGCTGGCGTACCCCGTTGAATGACAGGGAGTTTCTCAGTGGTCTGGCGCAGGAGTTGAATTTGCCCGTTATTCTGGTCGTGGGTATGAGGTTGGGTTGTTTAAGTCATGCCAGGCTCACAGCAGAGGCGATAGAGCGTGATGGCTTGCGCCTGGCGGGATGGGTGGGTAATAGTCTGGAAGAAGGCATGTTGGAGCAGGAAGCCAATGTGGATGCGCTGCGCGCGTTAATTCCTGCCCCTTGTCTGGGGATATTACCGTGGTCTGTCCCGGTACATCCAGATGAGCTCAATCTGGGGCCTTTGATCAACTGAGCGAGATACCACCGTCTGTCCGCCTGTGATGTAGCCAGATAGCAGGTGTGCTATGCTGTAAGCAGTGATTAAAGGCGGAGATGTATCATGGTATCTTCCGTGTTATCGAATGGTTTGGCGGGTGTGCAACAGGGTTATACGCTGATGCAGCAAAATGCCCAGCAGATTGCTCAGTCTGGAACCACACAGAATACCTCGGGCATGACGAGTGCTTTGGTTAATTTACAAGCCAATCAGCAGCAAGTTCAGGGTAGTTTGGCGGTGGTGCGAACGGCAGATCAGATGTTAGGCTTTTTGATCGATACCCGGGTCTGATCATCGGGCGGCTGGCTGGTTGGTAGTCTAGACCGCCCGGTCACAAATTACACTACAAGCGTCCGGTATTCTGCACTAAAATCCTATCCACCTGTAGACAACAGAGTGCCACGTGTTGTGTGGTGTTTGTGTTTGATGTCTCGGGCTCTGGCGTCCCTATCGCTGTCTTCTGAGGGTTACTAGCATGACTCAATACAAAGCTCCCCTGCGTGATATGCAGTTCGTTCTTCATGATATGTTGAACATCGAGCAACACTATTCGAACATTCCTGCGTATGCCGATACCAATCGTGAGTTGATCGATAGCATCCTTGAGACCGGTGCCCAGTTTGCTGAGCAAGAATTATCTCCGATCAACCGCAGTGGTGATGAGGAAGGCTGTCATTTCAATGATGGTGTGGTCACGACCCCTAAGGGCTTTAAAGAAGCCTATGGCAAGTTTGTTGAGCTGGGCTTTGGTGCTTTAGGCGCAGACCCCGAGTACGGAGGACAGGGTTTGCCTCCTTCGCTCGGTATCGCTATGAGTGAAATGAATGGCACGGCCAACTGGTCCTGGTCCATGTATCCTGGACTTTCGCATGGCGCGGTGAATACCATCGAAGCGCACGGTTCAGCAGAGCAGAAAGCCACCTACCTGGGCAAGCTGGTCAGCGGTGAATGGACAGGTACGATGTGTCTGACCGAATCGCATGCCGGATCTGACCTTGGACTTATTCGTACCCGCGCTGAACCTCAGGCTGATGGTACCTACAAGATTACCGGTACCAAGATATTTATCTCTGCGGGTGAACATGATATGGCGGAGAACATCGTTCATATCGTGCTTGCTCGTTTGCCCGATGCCCCTAAGGGAACCAAGGGTATTTCTTTGTTCATCGTGCCTAAGTTTCTGCCGACAGCAGAGGGTGGTGTGGGTGCCTCGAATTCGGTCAAATGTGGGTCTATTGAACACAAGATGGGCATCAAGGCATCGGCTACCTGCGTCATGAATTTTGATGGCGCAACCGGTGTACTGATTGGTCCACCCAACCGTGGTCTTAACTGCATGTTCACATTTATGAACACGGCACGTATTGGCACAGCTCTGCAGGGTGTTTGTGCTGCGGAAGGTTCTTTCCAGGGTGCTCTGGAATATGCCCGTGACCGTCTGGCCATGCGTTCTCTGTCAGGCCCCAAGGCGCCGGACAAGGAAGCTGATCCTATTATTGTACATCCAGCTGTGCGCCAGATGTTGTTGACTCAAAAGGCCTTTGCTGAAGGCGGTCGGGCCATGGTGTACTGGTTGTCAAGCCAGACCGATCTTATGACCTCGGCAAGCAGTGAAGAAGAGCGTAAAGCTGCTGATGATCTGATGAGTTTCTTGACCCCTATAGCCAAGGCGTTCTTGACCGAAGTGGGTTATGAAGCGGCCAATCATGGCGTGCAGGTGTATGGTGGTCATGGTTTCATACGCGAATGGGGTATGGAGCAGATCGTGCGTGATACACGCATCGCCTTGTTGTACGAGGGGACCACGCAGATTCAGGCTCTGGACCTGTTAGGTCGTAAAGTGCTTCAGACTCAGGGCGCCATGCTGCGGCAGTTTACCAAGATCGTTCATAAGTTCTGTCAGGCTCATGAAGGTGAAGCCGGCCAAGCTGAATTTGTGCGTGAACTGACACGTCTCAATAAGGAATGGGGTGAGTTGACGACGCAGATTGGTATGAAAGCGATGCAGAACCCGGATGAAGTAGGCGCTGCAGCGGTGGATTACATGATGTATGCCGGTTATGTGACCATGGCTTATTTGTGGGCATGGATGGCTGCGGTTGCTCAGGAAAAACTAGCCGCTGGTGAAGGTGATGCCGCTTTTTATCAGGCTAAGATCCAGACAGCACAATTTTACTTCAAGCGCATACTGCCGCGTACGTATGCCCATGTGGCTGCGATTCAGGGTGGACTTGAAGTCTTGATGCAGATAGATGCTGATCATATGGCTTTTTGATTAGTAACGCTCCTGTAGAAGACAAGAGCCCGCGTTGCGGGCTTTTGTTTGTTGATTTGTTGATCATTAATCCCGACTGACCGAATGAGGAATTCAGTATGCCAATCTACAAGGCTCCCTTGCGCGATATGCGTTTCGTGGCGTTTGAAGTGTTCAAGGCGGAAGAGGTTTGGGCAGCTAATCCTGCCTTTGCCGAGGTGGATCGTGATCTGGTAGATGCCATTCTGGAAGAGAGTGCGCGCTTTAATGAAGAGGTGATATTTCCCTTAAATCGCAGTGGCGATGAAGAGGGTTGCCGGGTAGAGGGAGATACGGTGCGAACACCCGCCGGATTTCGAGAGGCATTCCGGCAGTATGCTGAAGGCGGATGGATAGGCTTAGGTGCTGATGTAAAGTACGGTGGTCAGGGCCTGCCCAAGATGGTCACGGCGATGACGGATGAAATTCTCTTTGGTTGTAATCCTTCATTTGCCTTGTACCCCTTGCTCGGGATAGGAGCAGCGTTGGCCATGTCGCAGCACGCGGATGAGGCCTTGAATGAAACTTATCTGCCTAAAATATATTCTGGGGAATGGTCGGGAACCATGTGTCTTACCGAGCCGCATGCGGGGACCGATTTAGGTATCATTCGCACTCGTGCAGAACCGCAGGCGGATAACAGCTATCTCATCACCGGTACGAAAATTTTTATCACCGGGGGAGAGCATGATCTGACTGACAATATTATTCATCTGGTGCTGGCCAAATTGCCCGGAGCCCCCTCGGGTTCCAAGGGTATTTCACTATTCCTGGTGCCTAAGTTCTTGGTCAATGCTGATGGTTCGTTAGGTGAACGTAATGCGGTGCATGTGGGATCCATTGAGCACAAAATGGGGATCAAGGCATCAGCCACCTGTGTGATGAACTTTGATGGTGCGCGAGGCTGGTTGGTAGGCGAGCCCAATGAAGGATTGGCTGCCATGTTCGTTATGATGAACTATGAACGTTTGTCGATGGGATTGCAGGGATTGGGGGCTTCGGAAGTCGCCTATCAAAATGCGGCAGCATATGCTCGTGATCGGTTACAGGGGAGATCAGCAACGGGCGCTCAATGCCCTGAAAAGGCTGCGGACCCGTTGCTGGTGCATCCTGATATACGTCGGATGTTGTTGACCGTCCGGGCACATAATGAAGCAGCCCGTTGTTTTGCTATGTATGTCTCTCAAGCTCTGGACGCCAGTAAGTACGGTGTCAGTGAGACTGACCGACAGAAGGGACGGGATCTGGTCGCCTTATTGACCCCGGTGGCTAAGGCGTTTTTATCGGATCGTGGATTTGATGCTTGTGTCATGGCTCAGCAGGTATTGGGTGGTCATGGTTATATCCGTGAGTGGGGCATGGAGCAGTTGGTGCGTGATACCCGCATCGCTCAGATCTACGAAGGGACTAACGGTGTGCAGGCTATGGATCTCGCTGGGCGAAAAGTAGTGCGCAATCAGGGCGCTTACGTTCGCCTCTACCTGGAAGAGGTCAGGTCTCTGCTGGCAAGTTTGCAATCTATACCTGAACTGAGTGCTTTCTCGCATTCGTTGACTGAGGCCGTGCAATGCCTTGAAGAGGCAACCAATCTTCTCTTGCAGCAGGCTGCGGCAGATGCACAAGCGATTAATGCAGCAGCGGTCGATTATCTGCATCTGTTTGGCTTGGTCAGCTATGCTCACATGTGGACCATGATGGCTCGTGCGGCAGTTTCCCGGCGAGGTACAGACGCCTATTATCAGCATAAGCTGGAACTGGGGCAGTATTTTATGCAGCGTATGCTGCCTGAAATTGATACGCGGCTTGCAGCTATTAAATCCGGGCCGGCAGCTATGATGCAGTTCCCCGCTGAGTACTTCTAAGATTGGCATAGGTTGCGGCGTTATCTCGCTACTGACACAATGGTAGCGAGATAATGGATGAACTGATGGCCCATGGGGACCTGTTGGCGTGTAATGGGGTTGATGGTGAACGGACTGCTGGCAGTCTGTTCTCCCGCCTCGGGGCAGGATATGCCTCTGATTTTCGATATCACTACGGTATGGCAGATCAATCAGCCGGATGGCATGCTGATGCCCGTTCCGCTGCGTCCACTGGCAGTAACTACCCCTAAGCCCCGCACCGGTATGGAAACCTCTTTGCGCTATCGTGATGCAGAATCCTGTCATCAGGATATAGTGACCCGCGAGCAAGTGTTGCTGGTGTGGGCGGATAATACCCACTGTACTTTCTCCTGGCGCGCAAATGCCGTAGCTCGAACCGTCAATGATTGGTTTGTGGTTCCCGCGTCTACGGTTGATGTGCCTAAAAGAGCAGCCAGTAGCCTGATCACTTTACTTTATGGGGTGGGTTGGGATCAAATTCAGGGTACTTATTTCACCCGCAGTATCAGTTCGAGCTTTCAGTTGCCCGCGGTGGAACAACGCTTCTCCATCCTGGTGGAAAGCAATGAACAAGCCATCAACCCAACTGAAATCGGTGCACCTTCCCCCTTGCAGCAGCAGGTGCCGGCAATGACATCCAGTGCGATTGCTTTGCAGTGGCGTTCACTGGCGGAAAGGTATACGGGGCTTAACCTTGATATGGGTGTGCGCGGAGGGCCCGAGATCTTTTTGCGAGCTCGATATGAGAGAAGGATAGCGCTGGGGCCTAAGTACAGGCTGCACTTTAATCAATCCTTGATCGAAGCCAGCCACACTCAGGCTGAATCCTACTCAGAGGCTGACATAGAGCGGTCGTTGGGTAGTTCCAATGTCATGCGATTAAGCAGCACCTGGGACTGGCAGCAGATTCAAAGCAGTATTGGGGAGCAGTGGGTGCATGCGCTCACTATCGCGCACTCCTTCGAAGACCACTCCATCATGACGGGTGGCCTTTCAGTAGCAGGCATTAGTGCACCAGAATTTGGTTACCAAACCTGGGGGCCTGGAGCCAGTTTTCATCAATCGTTCTGGAGACCTTGGCTGTTTTATGAGCTCAGACCTGCTTACACCTATGTTCGCTATGCGCCTAGCCCCTCCATGCAGGCGGTGACTTTACAGAATTTTCTGGCTGGGCATATTGAACAGGGGGTGATCTTCGAGCCTACGACCCGCCCGCGCTGGGTCGTGTCCATGGAAGTGGCCTTGGGTATGATGTTTGGTCAGTAGATCGACCAGCGCAGCAGGGCTTCTCGTAACTGCGAAAGCTCTACAGGTTTGCTGAGATGCTCATTCATCCCAACTTCCAGGGAGCGCGCCTGATGTTCATCCAGGATGTGGGCCGTCAGAGCGAGGATAGGAATAGGTCGCCGTCTGGTCTGGCGCTCCCATTCGCGTATGGCTTGCGTTGCGACATAACCATCGACAAAGGGCATATCACAATCCATGAGAACAATGTCATAACTGCGTCGGCTGACCTCTTCAACAGCTTCTTTGCCATTGGCGACAACGGAGCACTCCACCCCCAGTTTTTGCAGCATGCCACGAATCACTTTTTGGCTAAGATGGTTATCCTCTGCGATAAGCACCCGTAACTGGCGCAGATGTTGTTGGACATCAGCAATCTTGGGCTCCCTTTCGCGAGGTCGTTGCCGATCAAGGTGTCCGAGCTCTTCTGCAATGGCTGTTTTGAGATCACGCTCGGTCACAGGCTTGGTCAATACGCGGCGTATACCAACATTGATGGCCATGGTCGTCGTTGGCGCCATGCGTACTCCCGTTAACATCAGAACCAGCACATCATTGGTAATCAATAAGTCTTCTTTGATACGTGCGGCCAGTTGCAGACCGCTCATACCAGGCATGTTGTGATCAAGTACAATAATGTCAAAGGGTTCATCCAACGTAGAAGCATTCCGCGCAATGGCCAAGGCCTCAGCACCATTGTCGCAGGTCGTAACTTTCATGCCCCAGCTGAGGGCTTGCTGTTCAATGACGCGTGTAGACGTATGATTATCATCAACCACCAGAAGACGTAGACCCTGCAGCTTGTCTTCAAAGGGTAGTCTTGCCGGTTGCTCTTGGGTTTGCGCACGAAGCGGTACTTCAAACCAGAAAATACTGCCGTGACGTTCTTCGCTTTCAGCACCAATTTTGCCGCCCATCAAGGTAATCAGTTGCTGACAAATACTCAGTCCAAAATGAGTTTCAGACTGTTCTGTAGAGTTATTGCCGGAGGTGAATAGATGTGCCATCTGTTCAGCGGGAATGCCTATCCCGGTATCGCGAACTTCACCACGTAGGGTATCCGGTGCCGATCCTGCCATCAGGGATAACACAATTTCACCGTGGTGGGTGTAGCGCAGAGCATTACGCAAGAGGCTGCTGATAACCTGTCGTAACCGGGTAGGATCACCCAGCGCCTTATTGGGCAGGTCCTTGCTGCGGCTACCGATAAGCTCTAGGTGTTTTTCCTCAGCCCGGCTACGAAAGATGTCCAGGCAGTCCTCCAGCAGAGCATCAAGTTCAAACGGCTCGGACACGATAGACAAGGGGTTGCTCTGGCTATTGGCGTAGTCCAGAAGATCATTCAAAATGCGAAGGAGCGAGTGCGTCGAGGCCTGGATGGTACTGGCGAATTCATGTTGATTGGGTGTCAGGGGAGTATCCAGCAATAACTCGGACATGCCGAGTATGCCACTCATAGGGGTGCGCATCTCGTGACTAAGCTGCATCATGAAACGGCTACGTGAACGTATTTCACCCTCAGCGCTTAAAGCGCGCTGGCGCATCTGCATGAGCTCAATGCGCAGTTTGCCGACACTCATCCCCATGGTTAAGATAATGATCAATCCTTGCACAAGGGTAGCTATGAGCACCATCCAGCCTGCGGGGATAGGTAGGTCGATACGTCCAAAGGACAGCAGGACGCTGAGCAGGACGCTGAGTAGAGAAAAGCTGCCTGACCATAGAAATACACGGGCCTGAGATTCTCCTAACCACATCGCATGCAGGGTGATACCCAGAATCAACAAACTGCCAAACATGGCAACTATGCTGCTTATTCGTGCAATGGCAAGTAATGGAATCCAGGGAATGGCGATCAATAACAGGGCAAGCAGGGCAATTTGTAGCCACAGGATCTGATACGTTAAGGGGCTGAGTCGATGTAGTTTGAGGAAGGACTGTGTAAAGCGACTGGCGGTCAGCAGGCTTAACAGTAGCCCGGCAATTTCAAGAGTATTTTGTAGATGAGCCTGAGCAAAAAAATAGACCCCCAGATATCCGGCATTGGCAGCCAAGTAAAGACTAATGGCCAAGGTGTACCAAGCGTAGTGTAGATTGGGGGGTTGTCGGGTACGTATAAATACAAAAATATGGTAGATAAGTATGCCAATGAGCAGCCCTAGTCCACTGCCATAAATCATGTTTTTCCAGCTCAGGGAAATACCCGCCTGATAAACGTCGCTGAGCAGGACCGGAAAGCTTAAAGCTAAGTCAGATCGGATAGAAAAATAAAAGGTGGTGGTGGTATGAGCCGCTACGTGGGCGACAAACAGATAGCCTGTCCCGGGAAGGTCACCGATCACTCCTGGTGTCTGGCAGCCTGCTTTTGTCACCAGAAATTGCCCAGCGGTCGTCGGTTGGTAGAAATCAATATGTCCCAGACTGGCTTTGTCCAGGGTAATCACGGGAGACAGGTCAACATTGCCGGGGTTACGGAGACTGACTTTTAGCCAAGCGATATGATGCTGGAAGCCCAGATGAATCTGTTTGAGGTCTTGTGCATGGAAATGTTCAGCAAAAGACGGTGCGCTGACATCACGAATGCTCAACATGTCACTACGATCCAGCAGGACGCCCACCGCAGCGCTGATGTTGCGTGTAGGTGAGGATGCATCACTGCCCAGGTCGATAGTCGTAGCATGTACCAGGAACGACGAGCAGCTTAGTAGAGCCAGTCGTATCAGTTGTTTAATCCATCCTTCCATGATGCGTGGGCATACTCGTGGGTGGGTAAGATCAGCAATTTACCCTGTTGCCGTTAAGCAGAGCAAGACTTGTTAAGTCTTTCGTAGTGCGGATGTTGTTCATGTGCTCATGGGTGTAAATCAGTGTGCAATATTTTCCACCCTGGGTTGTGTCAGCTATAAGCAAAGGCCCGTTTGATCGTTATGACCAATTTGCCGTTTGATGAATAAATTATTGTATTTGGAGAAGCCAATATGACCGCAGCACTGCTGGATAGGCTGACGCATCATGGTGGAACCCTGAAGATGGGTAACATTCATATCCGTTCAAACTCCGAAAAATCAAGCCAGAGTCAGCTGATTCCTTTCAAAGGCCGGAAACAGGCGGATCATTGATGCATTGCTGAGCGTGCAGCTTCAACCAGAAAGCCGCTGCGACTCATGCCGTGAGATTTCGCATATTCATCAATACGAGCAAGTACCAAGCGCGGAACTGTGATGTTGATCTTTTCAGCTGGCCCCAGATACTTTTCAACAGGGACATCCACTACGGCCCAGATCCAGCCCGTGTATAGCTTGGGCTTAATAATGAATAGCTATTTTGGCCTGCCGTATTGTTTGTGTGTAGTTTATAGACTACTATTATCGTATGATTGAATTGAAGCAGACCTAAACCTTTCGCAAGTGGCTAGCCAAGCTCCGGGATGAGCGAGCAACCACGGCTATTACGTTACGCCTAGCGCGACTGGCCTACGGCCATACTGGCGACACCGAGCCCATAGGGAAGGGGGTCAGCGAGCTTCGCATTCACTATGGCCCCGGCTACCGGGTGTATTTCAAGCGGCACGGCGACACGATCTACTTGCTGCTTTGTGGCGGCGATAAGAAGTCACAGGGTCGTGATATCAAGACTGCGCTGCACCTCGCGGATGAATGGAGTCAATGACCATGACCGAGAAACTAACCACTTTTGATCCGGCTGAGCACTTAAATTCTGATCAGGCCATTGCCGACTTCATGGCCGGTGCATTTGAGACGAACGATCCCGGATTCATCGCGCACGCACTGGGTGTTGTTGCTCGCGCCAAGGGCATGACGCAGATCGCCAACCAGACAGGCCTATCGCGTGAACAGCTCTACCGCTCGTTCAGCGCCGAAGGCAATCCGACATTGCGCACGACGCTGACCGTGATGAAGGCGCTTGGCATTGAAATCTCAGCAAGGCGAGCAGCGGCTCATTGATGCTCATGACGAAATGAAGTCTCCCACCGCTAAACGCCTTGCAACGTTGTAGCGGGGGTTTCTTGGGTCAACGACCAGAGCGCAGAGATGGAATTACCACCACCACGACTTACCTCGATCTCACCAAGCGTGGGCCGTGCTTCCACAGCCGGTTCGGAGCCCTCCGCCCCTACCTGGATCCTTGTGATTCTGCACCGCTTCTTTTCCTTCTGAACATACTTCCCGGCCAGCAATTGCCGCACACC
>JAJZHP010000119.1 GCA_021804355.1 Pseudomonadota bacterium
ACTGATTGCGTGCATCGAAAAACCCAAAATGCGCACAGATCTCTTTGACGAGTGAATTGAGGCTGCTGTAGGTGTTTTCAGCAAGCAGGCTGCGCACGAAATCAATAGAATCGGGCAGGGCGAGTGTACGTTTTATCTGGTTTTGTATGTGCATGCCCCGTAGGGTATCGTAGATCAGAGACAATGTCCAGCGATATCATCGGGTAAAGGGCAGGTCTAAACAGTTGTTGTTGAGACAGCATTTGGACACAGTGAGAGACAAGGTAAGGATGTATGATGCCATAGATTATGCGTTGAGATTTGAAAAGGCCATCCTGAGGGTGTTGCCAGAATCAAGAGAATTGCTGCGATTAAAACCGATTTTATATTACCTGACTCTAGCTTGGCGGAGTATTCTCATGATCGCCGAACCGTGGCTATCCGTGGATCAAATTGCCAAGCATCTGGGCGTCAAGCGCGATTCGATCTACCGCTGGATCGACCCGAAAGGGTCTGCCTGCACACCGTGTTGGGCGACTGTGGAAGTTTCAAGTCTCCAAGGTTGATGACTGGGTGCGCGCTGGGGGCGCCGATGACGACGCAGAGAGCCGGAGCAGGAGAACATGAACTCAGTGGGGGAGCGTATCGCCTGGGAGTGAAAGAAAAACGCCTCGGCCAGAGGCCCTTGAGGGTGGCGACCGGTAGGGCCGTAGATAGGGGCAAAGTTGCCAAGGAATGTATTTGTGATATTTACAGTGCCGCGGTAGTGTGATTCAACCTAAGCACATCAAATACGCCCTAGGGAAACAGGTTGAGCACTATCGTGCTTATGGGCAGCAACCTTTTGCGGAGTTGGGCGGTGATATGAGCAAGCAATTGGACAACGTGCGTCCTATGGGTGATTGGTGTCTGATAGAGTTTGGGCGATACCAAGGACACCTGCCTTATGAATCAAAGGCTTTTATCGATCACAGGTCATACATGCCGGGAGATAGAGCTTCGACAGGTCGCCCCTATTGGTTGGGCTCACACATCATACTTGGCCCAATTTTACACATGGAAACTGGATTATAACGATGACAAGCATGCAACAACGCGCCGAACTGCAACGCCGTATCTGGCAAATTGCTAACGATGTTCGAGGTGCCGTCGACGGTTGGGATTTCAAGCAATACGTGCTCGGTACCCTGTTCTATCGCTTCATCAGCGAAAATTTTGCCAGCTACATTAAAGGCGGTGACGAAGGCATCAACTATGCCAATCTTCCCGACAGTGTCATTACTGTGGACATCAAAGACGACGCCGTCAAGACCAAGGGTTACTTCATCTACCCCAGTCAGTTGTTTACTCAGATGGCTGCGGGTGCCAACACCAACGAGAGCCTGAATGCCGACCTGGCTGCCATATTTGCGTCTATAGAAGCATCGGCCAACGGCTATCCCTCCGAGCATGATATCAAGGGATTGTTTGCGGATTTCGATACCACCAGCAATCGTCTGGGCAACACCGTCAGAGATAAAAATACTCGCCTTGCTGCTGTACTCAAAGGTGTTGCTGACCTGGACTTTGGCGACTTCGATGCCAGCCATATCGACCTGTTCGGTGATGCCTATGAGTTTCTGATCTCAAATTATGCGGCCAATGCAGGTAAATCCGGTGGCGAGTTCTTTACCCCGCAGCATGTATCCAAGCTGATCGCTCAGATCGCCATGCACAAGCAAACCCGTGTCAATAAAATTTACGACCCGGCCTGTGGCTCAGGTTCACTGCTGTTGCAAGCTAAAAAGCACTTCGATGCCCACATCATCGAGGAAGGTTTCTTTGGGCAAGAGATCAACCACACCACGTACAATCTGGCGCGGATGAACATGTTCTTGCACAACATCAACTATGACAAGTTCAATGTCCAGCTTGGCAATACTCTGATCGACCCGCATTTTGGTGACGACAAACCCTTCGATGCCATCGTATCCAATCCACCGTATTCGGTGAAGTGGATCGGCAGTGATGACCCCACCCTGATCAATGATGAACGTTTTGCCCCAGCAGGCGTTCTAGCACCCAAATCCAAAGCCGACTTTGCCTTTGTATTGCATGCCTTAAGCTACCTCTCCAGCAAAGGTCGTGCTGCCATCGTCTGCTTCCCCGGCATTTTTTACCGTGGCGGGGCCGAACAGAAAATCCGCCAGTATTTGATTGATAACAACTACGTCGAAACCGTGATATCACTTGCGCCTAACCTGTTCTATGGCACCACCATCGCCGTGAACATATTGGTGCTCTCCAAACACAAGACTGACACCACCATCCAGTTTATTGATGCCAGTGGATTGTTCAAGAAAGAAACCAACAACAACGTGCTGCTGGATGCTCATATTGAGCAGATCATGCAGGTATTCGATAGCAAAGCGAACCTGGATCACTTTGCCCAGTCCATACCCTTTGAGAAGGTAGCCAGCAACGATTACAACCTCTCAGTTAGCAGCTACGTTGAAGCCAAGGACAACCGAGAAGTGGTTGATATTGCCCAGATCAATGCGGAATTGAAAACCACCGTCGCCAAGATAGATAAGCTACGCAAAGACATTGATGCCATTGTCGCCGAGATCGAAGGCGAGGAGCTGGAGGTATGAGTGATCCCTCCATCGCACTGATGCGTACGCCCGAAGGCTATGCCGACTGGCTCAGTGAATTGAAAGCCAGAATCCACAGCGCTCAACAACGCGCTACGCTGGCAGTCAACCGCGAACTGGTGTTGCTGTACTGGCATATGGGTAGCGATATTTTAGTTCGGCAGGCAGCACAAGGCTGGGGTGCCAAGGTGATCGAGCGGTTGGCGCATGATCTGCGCACAGCCTTCCCTAATATGAAGGGGTTTTCGCCACGTAACCTCAAATACATGCGCGCCTTTGCCGAAGCCTGGCCCGATGTTGAATTTGTGCAAGCTGTACTTGCACAATTGCCGTGGTATCACCAATTGGCCCTGCTGGATAAATTACCCAGCACAGAAACACGCAGTTGGTATGCAGTCAAGGCCATCGAACACAACTGGTCACGCAATATCATGGTGCTGCACATCGAAGCGCGCTTACACGAGCGACAAGGCAATGCCGTCACTAATTTCGAAGCGACTTTACCCAAGCCTGATTCCGACCTTGCTCGTGAATCTATTAAAGATCCCTATCGTTTTGATTTTCTCGGCCTGACCGAGGAGGCGCAAGAGCGTGAGGTTGAGCATGCCCTAGTCCAACACGTCACCGAATTTCTGCTGGAGCTGGGGGCAGGTTTCGCTTTTGTTGGACGACAGGTAATGCTGGATGTCGGCGGCGATGAATTTTTTATTGATCTGTTGTTCTATCACCTGAGATTGCGCTGCTATGTGGTGATTGAACTTAAGGCGGGAACATTCAAACCCGAGCATCTGGGACAGCTGGGGTTTTACATGACAGCGATCGACAAGCAGATGAAACACGAACTCGATAACCCCACCATCGGTCTGCTGCTGTGCAAGAGCAAAAACAAGCTGGTGGCCGAATACGCCTTGGGCGATAAAAACCAACCCATGGGCATCGCTGAATACAAGTTAGAGGAATCCTTACCCGAGCCATTGGAAACCAATCTGCCCAGCATTGAACAGATTGAACGCGAACTGCAAGGAGATGCAGTATGAGCAGTGTGAACTTCTTGGAAAAGCTGTTGGATGGGGTGGGGGTGGAGTGGAAGCATCTGGGTGGACTTGGCGAGTTGCTTCGAGGTAATGGATTGCAAAAGAAAGATTTCACCGAAGCAGGTGTGCCAGCAATTCACTATGGTCAAATTTATACTCACTACGGCTTAGCCACAACGGAAACAAAATCTTTTGTTTCGCCAGATTTGGCCATGCAGCTTAGAAAGGTTGATAAGGGTGATGTTGTAATTACAAATACAAGTGAAAATCTTGAGGATGTGGGTAAGGCTCTTGTTTATCTTGGTGAATGCCAAGCAGTCACTGGAGGACATGCAACAGTCTTTAAGCCTAGCAAATGGATATTGGGGAAGTACTTTGCTTATTACACCCAGACAGATGTATTCGCAAATAAAAAAAGAAAGTATGCCAAAGGGACAAAAGTAATTGATGTGTCGGCTGCCGATATGGCGAAAATATCCATTCCCATTCCCATCCCCTGTCCATCCAACCCCAAAAAGTCGCTTGAGATTCAGTCCGAAATCGTCCGCATACTGGACACATTCACCGAGCTGACCGCCGAGCTGACCGCCCGCAAAAAGCAATACAACTACTATCGGGACCAGTTGTTGAGTTTTGAAGATGGGGAAGTGGAGTGGAAGACTTTGGGGGAGCTTGCTGAAAACCTTGATTCAAAGCGCAAGCCTATAACAAGTGGGCTAAGAGACGCTGGCGATATCCCATATTACGGCGCATCGGGTATTGTCGATTACGTTAAAGACTATATCTTTGATGGTGACTTTTTGCTGGTTTCTGAAGACGGTGCAAATCTATTGGCACGAAGCACGCCAATAGCATTTAGCGTTAGCGGGAAAAGCTGGGTAAACAATCACGCACATGTGCTTAAATTTGAGACATACGCTGAAAGGAGATACGTTGAATATTACTTAAACAGTATTGATTTAACACCGTATATCTCAGGGGCGGCTCAACCGAAGCTGAATCAAAAGAATTTAAATGGCATTGAAGTTCCAAATCATTCTCCTGAAGAGAAAGAACGTATCGTCACCATCCTCGATAAATTCGACGCCCTCACTAACTCGATCACCGAGGGCTTGCCTCTCGAAATTGCCTTGCGCCAGAAGCAATTCGAGTATTACCGCGATCTACTGTTCAGCTTTCCTAAGCTGGAAGAGATAGAGGACTGACATGGGAAAGACGCTAGGGGAAGTTGCCCAGCAGCTGAAAGATGCCAATAAGAAGGTACAGCTGATCTATGCCTTTAATGGCACGGGCAAGACGCGCCTTTCTCGGGAGTTCAAGCAGCTTATTTCGCCTAAGGCAAATGGCGAAGAGGGCGATGATGAAGCCAACCTATCTGCTTTGCCGCGCAACAAAATCCTTTATTACAATGCCTTCACAGAAGACCTGTTTTATTGGGATAATGATTTGACGGGCGACGCCGAGCCTAAGCTGAAAATTCAGCCCAATACATATACAAGCTGGTTGCTTGCACTGCTCAAAGAGCTTGGTCAGGATGGAAATATCGTCCATTATTTCCAGCGCTATGCGAACGACAAACTAACACCACACTTCAGCACCGACTTTACCGAAGTCACCTTTTCCCTAGAGCGCGGCAACAATGAGCGTTCCGGTCATATAAAACTATCCAAAGGCGAAGAAAGCAACTTTATCTGGAGCGTGTTTTACATACTGTTGGACCAGGTGGTGACGATTCTCAATGTTGCCGAGCCTAGTGAGCGAGAGTCCCGCGATTTTGACCAACTGGAGTATGTGTTTATTGATGACCCTGTCAGTTCTCTTGATGAAAACCATTTGATCGAACTGGCGGTGAATTTGGCAGGTCTGATCAAATCCAGTCAATCTGATCTGAAATTCATCGTTACGACGCACAGTCCTCTGTTCTACAACGTGCTTTTCAATGAGCTGAATGGCAAGGACTGCTACATGTTGGAGCTTTTTTTTGAAGATGGCACCTTTTTCCTCACAGAAAAACTTGGTGACTCCAATAAGAGCTTCTCCTACCATCTGCATCTCAAGCAGACGATCGAACAGGCGATTGCCGAAAACAAGGTTGAAAGGTTTCACTTCACCTTGCTGCGCAATCTCTACGAGAAAACGGCCAGCTTTCTAGGTTATCCGAAGTGGTCTGAGCTCTTGCCTGATGACAAGCAGCTCTATCTGAGCAGAATGGTTAATTTCACGAGCCATAGCACGCTCTCCAATGAAGCCTTTGCAGAGCCAACGCAAGCGGAGAAGGCGACTATCAAATTTTTGCTCGATCATTTGAAAGGCAACTATGGGTACTGGCAGCAGGAGGGGAGCTGAAGGCATGACCGATATCATCCATCACAGCGACTATCGTCAGGCACTGGCGGCCATCAAGCAGCGCATTCAGGCATCACAAACCCGGGCCGTGCTGGCAGTAAACGCCGAGTTGCTGGGCCTGTACTGGGATATTGGTCGTCAACTGGAGGCATGGCAACGCGAGCGCGCCTGGGGTTCGGGGGTGGTGGAGCAAATGGCGAAGGATCTGCAAGCCAGCTACCCTGGTATGAAGGGATTCTCACGTACCAGCCTGTTTGCCATGCGACAGTTCTATGCCTTCTTCAGTCCACATTTTGAGTTTGTCCCACAGCCCGTGGGACAAATGCCGTGGGGGCATGTGCGCACCTTGTTGTCCAAGGTCAAGTCGGTGGAGGTGGTGTTGCTGTATGCGCAAGCTTGCATTGAGCAGGGCTGGAGTCGCACGGTGCTGGATTGGCAGATTGATCAGCATTTTCATGAGCGGGCAGGCAAAGTGGTCGGTAATTTCGCCCAGACCCTGCCAGCGCCCCAGTCAGAGCTGGTGCAGCAAAGCCTGAAAGACCCCTATGTATTCGATTTTTTAACCCTTGCCCCGCAGGCGGTTGAGCGCGACATTGAGAATCAATTGGTGGCTCAGATCACCCGCTTCTTGCTGGAATTGGGAAAGGGATTTGCCTTTCTCGGGCGGCAGTATCCCTTGGCGGTCAACGGCAAGGATTACTTCCTGGATTTATTGTTTTATCACGCACGCCTCAAATGCTATGTGGTGATTGAACTGAAGGCAGGAGAGTTCAAGCCTGAGTACATCGGCAAACTCAACTTTTACTTGTCGGCCGTTGATGACCAGCTGCGAGCCGCTGATGACCAACCCACCATTGGACTGATCTTGTGTAAAGACAAGGATAAGCTGGATGTGGAGTACGCCTTACGTGACATCCACAAGCCGATGGGTGTGAGTTCGTTCATCACCAAAGACATTCCCTTGTCGGTGCAATCTCAGCTTCCGACCGTGCAGGAGCTTGAGAGTGAGCTGAGCGCGCTTGTTCAGAGGAATGAGCAAGATGAGTGACTTCATACCCATTGCCGAATCCAACAATTTTATCGTTCTCGATAAGTACACCCAAGAATGGCAAGTGGCTGAGACCTACCAGAGCGAAAGCGACCTGGAGCGTGAGTTTGTTCAGGATCTGGTCAATCAGGGTTACGAGTTCCTGCCCGCGCTGAATACTATAGTGAGCGTCCGGGGAACGACGTCTGTTCATACCCCAATTGATTCCATACGAGTAAGTGTTCAGCATGTTTTTTCCCCTTCTGACGCACCCCGAATCTAACTACATGAGAGTGTTTATAAATTTTTTTGTCGACTCCGTTTTTACAGAGTATTTCCGTGCAGTTGGCACGATGGGTTG
>JAJZHP010000120.1 GCA_021804355.1 Pseudomonadota bacterium
TGCCCATCCTTTAATAGCCCGGTCAGCCGGCTCAATAAGGGCATATGGGTAACCAGCACCAGCTTTGAATGTCCACAGGTTTGCAGTTGCTTTAAAACCAGCTGCGCATCACCTTCGGGAGCCAGTTCTGGCCAGGTTTCCAGGATAACACCCCCTATCACCTCAGCGACTTCTGCCGCCGTTTCAACAGCTCGGCGATAGGGACTTGAAATCAAGACAGCCTGCTGCCATTCCTCGGCAAAATCTTGAGCGCGACGCTGTGCTTCAAGCCGACCCCATGACGTTAGACGGCGGTTAGCATCTCCCGCTACGACAGCGCCCTCCGCTTGACCATGGCGCATGATCCATAGACGCATCACCACGACACACCGCCTTGATGTATCCTCATGAACCCTGTCCCCACATCAGCATAAATTCGACATCTTCACTAGGTCCGCCATTCATCAGCTTAGCGATCACTTCACTCACCGGCTGCTGTTCAAAGACGATGGCATAAAGCCCCTGCACGATCGGCATATAGACTTGCAGAGCATCCGCTTTATGCTTGACCTGTTCTATGGTATTGATACCCTCAGCCGTCTGTTCCAGATCTTCAACAATCTCGCTCAAGCTATGGCCTTTGGCGAGAGCCTGACCCACTTGATAATTGCGACTCAAGGGGGAAGAACACGTTGCGATCAAGTCCCCTACACCCGCCAAGCCTAGAAACGTTAAAGGATTGGCCCCCATTTTGGTGGCAAAACGACTCATCTCAGCGAGCGAACGCGTCAGTAACATGCTGCGACTATTCTCCCCTGGTGTCAGCGTTGCTGCCATACCTGAGGCTATGGCATAAATATTCTTCAGCGCTCCACCCAACTCAACACCGTAGGTATCAGAATTGGCAAAAACACGAAACCTGGCACCTGCCAGCGCTTCAAAAACGGCCTGACGCAAAAGCTCTTCCCGGCTGGCTATCACCGTACCCGACAGTACGCCCGCAGCAATTTCACGTGCCAGGTTAGGCCCACTGAGCACACCCAGCCGTGAACTCCCGGTTTCCTCAGCGATAATTTCACTCATCAGCTTGAAACTGCCTTTTTCAATACCTTTGGTTGTGCTGACTAACCAGGCACTCGCTTTCAGGTAAGGACGCGCCTCATGCGCAACCCGACGCACCGCTTTGCTGGGTACGGAAAAAAACACTAAATCAGCTGAAGCCAGCACGTTGGCCAGATCCGTAGAGTAAGTCAGACCCGCATGAAGCTTAAATCCGGGCAAATACTTCACGTTCTCATGTTGTTCCTGCATAACCCTGCATTGCCCCTCATCACGCAGCCAAAGCACCGTGTCATTGCCACGACTGGCAGCCAAATGGGCCAACACCGTTCCAAAACTCCCCCCCCCTAGTACGGCAATACGCATCATGCGAAATTCCTGACATTGATCACTAATTTTACATTTTGTCATTACGATAGCAACAAAATAGGTCTAGACTAACATAATCGAAAACACATTCGCTGGCCTGAATGAAGATCCTGTAGCTGTAACACATCATTCAGAACAGCGACCATGAGGGGGTTAACTTCATGAAACATATAGGGTGGGTGCTCGCTGCTGGCTTAATGGCAAACTTGGCGCAAGCCGATATGACCGAACTGGAATCGAAAGATCTGAACCGTTCCTATATTCCCGGCATATCCATTCAACATGTCAATAAAAAAGTGCCCTGTGCGGGCAAGGAACGCGGCGTTTCGGAGTGTAATGTTGCACAGAATTTGTTAAAAACTGAAGACGGTCAAAACAACGTCAATAGCACTAACAATGTCACGACGTCCATGATTTCACAGCAATCCGCTGTCAATGCACTTAATAATGGGACCCCCATCAACCTCGACCAACGCAGCAACAGCATAGTCCCCACGAACAGCGGATTAGCGGTACAGAATGGTCAGCAGGTTAACATTCAACTCTTTGCACCCATGCAAATCACCACCAACGCCAACTCACCTAATGTTGACATCAGCACCACCCATCAAGGGGCTTCCATACAATTTAACTTGCCGCAGCGCTAGTTGACAGCGATATGTAAAAGACAGGGTAAGAGGGGTTCTTCCCCTCCTACCCCGTGTTGGCTTCAGCCAAATAACTGCCCCAGCAAATGGTTCAGCTGACCGACAAACTCTGAAGGATCCTTCAACTGCATGCCCTCAGCAAGAGCAGCCTGACCGTAAAGGACCGTAGCGAGTGCTTTGAAGCGGTTATCATCGGCCTCTACCTCCATACGTTTGATGAGGGCATGTTCCAGATTGACTTCCAAGCGTGGTTTACTCGGGGGGAGTTTCTGGCCGGCCGCTTCGAGCATCTGTCGCGTAGCCAGTCCAATATCCCCTTCGGGCACCACCAGACAGGCCGGCGAGTCGACCAATCGCGAAGAGACTTTAGCTTCCGTAATCTGTTCTCCCAGGGCATCTTTCAAACGCTTAAGCAGATCACCATGTTCAGCTTCCTGAGTTTCCTGAGCTTTTTTCTTGTCCTCAGACGAGTCGTCATCGAGGCTTAAATCACCCTTGCCAACATGCACGAAACTCTTGCCCTGATATTCACGCAGCCACGACATCATCCATTCATCAACACGATCAGTCATGACCAGCACATCAATGTCTTTTTTACGGAAAATTTCCATATGCGGACTCAACCGTCCGGCCTGGAAGGACTCAGCCGTCACGTAATAGATGGCTTTTTGATCAGCAGGCATCTGGCTGATATAGGTATCCAGGCTTAATGTCTGCTTGTCATCAGACTGACGGCTGGAAGCGAAACGGAATAAACTGGCCAGTTTTTCCTGGTTGCCATGATCTTCCACCACACCTTCCTTGAGCACAGCTCCAAAGGTATCCCAGAAACTCTGATAGCCCTCAGGATGGCTCTCCGCCATTTTAGACAACATATCCAGCACACGCTTGGTCAGTGTGGAACGAATCGTCTCTATGGAAGGATTGGACTGCAAAATCTCACGTGACACATTCAAGGGCAGATCATTGGAATCGATGACACCTTTAACAAAGCGCAGGTACAAGGGCAAAAATTGCTCCGCATCATCCATGATAAATACGCGCTGCACATATAACTTCAGCCCTTTGGGTGCCTCACGGTTAAACAGGTCAAACGGGGCTCGTGTCGGTATATATAACAGCGAGGTATATTCCAGCTTACCTTCTACCTTGTTATGACTCCAGGTGGCAGGATCGGAAAAATCATGAGAGATATGTTTGTAAAATGCCTTGTACTCATCATCACTGATTTCAGTACGCGGCCGTGTCCACAAAGCGGCTGCCTGGTTAATCGCTTCCCAGGTCACATCCTGAGCTGCTTTCGCTTCATCATCCTGAGCCTTGATCATATAGACAGGAATGCCGATATGTTCGGCATATTTGTGAATAATGCCGCGCAGACGCCAGGCATCAGCGTATTCCGTGGCTTCATCGCGTAAATGCAATACGATTTCAGTCCCGCGCTGGGCACGCTCGATGGTCCCCACTGAAAACTCACCTTCGCCTTGTGAGGACCAGAACACGCCCTCTGAGGCCGCCAGACCGGCGCGGCGTGTACGTACATCGACCTGTTTGGCGACCACAAAAGCCGAGTAAAAGCCCACACCAAACTGACCGATCAGGTGGGAGTCTTTTTGCTGATCACCGCTTAGGTTTTTAACAAACTCAGCCGTACCCGAACGGGCAATGGTACCTAAATTACTGATGACTTCATCGCGCGACATGCCGATACCGTTATCCCTCAGGGTAATGGTATGAGCATCAGCATCAAAATCTATCCAGATACCGAGTTCAGGATCTTCAGCCAGCAACTCCGGGTGAGCCAGGGATTCAAAACGCAGTTTATCCGAGGCATCAGCAGCATTGGAAACCAACTCACGCAGGAAAATTTCCTTGTTGCTGTACAGTGAATGTATCATCAGGTGCAGAAGTTTGGCGACTTCTGTCTGGAAACCCAAGGTTTCTGTCGTAGCGGTATCACTCATGCGAAAAACTCCAATTGGCCCACGTCAAACCTCTATAGTGGGGATCAAAGCTCTGGTTTCAAGCTATCCAGGCATCAGGAAAAAACGTAAATTGCAAGAATTCAGTTGACCTGCAAGCAAGACAACTATAATCATCACTACAGTCCGAGTTGCTCGGGCCGTTTACGTAGCATTCATTTCAAGAGGGATCTCGCATGAAAGGTATATTATCGATAGCTGCACTTATGGGCGTTATGGCTCTACCCGTTCTCGCCGATTCTGACACCGGCTGTGGTGCTGGAACCATCTTATGGGCAGGACAAAGCGGAGTGGTACCTAAAGTTCTGGCTGTAACCACCAACGGTACTTTTGGCAACCAAACCTTTGGCATCACGACCGGCACCCTGGGTTGCTCTCCCAACGGCGTCATCAGCTCCAAGGTCCGTTTGAGCATGTTCACCGGTTCCAATCTTGAACATCTGGCCTATGACATGTCCGTAGGTCATGGTGAAAGCCTGAATACGCTGGCTGATCTGATGAAGATCCCCGCCACAGAAAAAGCCCATTTCTTCGCTACCACGCAGTCTCATTACGGTGAAATTTTTGCACCTGAACACCAATCAGCTGGCCAAATTCTGGCTGCGCTGCAAGGTGTGATGCATGCCGATGCACAACTGGCTGCCTATGCTGGCTAAGTAGAACATCACATGCCTACTGCATTAAGGAGCCCAGTTCTGGGCTCCTTTTTGTTGATAGAAATTTCGAACTGATCTACACCCTAGTATCCTAAGAACCCACGATGTCATGCATGGAAAATTGAATGTCTCTCGCTAGACTCTGGGGCCTCCCCTGGCTGGTTGTTATCTTCTGCTTACTCTTGACACCTCAGGCCCAGGCAGATCTGGCACATGCTGAGTTGATGGCGCAGCAAATGCATCTTGCAACCTCGCCTTATTGGCTGAAGCTACTGCATAGCCAGCCATTGTGGTCTGGTGGCTGGATCAGTACAGCTCGTGGCGAACACTTTTTTCAGGCAACACAAGGAGCCCATGACCCTGAGGCAGAACTCCTGGCTGATCTTACGGGTTTTTATCAGGTATCTAACCGCCCTGATCAGGATCTGCAATGCCTGCTCCCCGCCCGATTCGCCTGGCTGCGCCAGCAACTAGGTCAACAACTCGATGCTCCCTTAAGTTCCTGCCCTCAATTTCAGCAATGGCTGCATGATCTTGATGTTGATCACCTTACCTTGGTTTTTGCCAGCGACTATATCAATAACCCTTCCTCCATGTTTGGCCACACCTTACTGCGTCTGGATAACCACACAGCGCAGCAGGATCCTTTATTGACCTATGCCATCAGCTATGCCGCACAAACTCGTGAAAGCAATGGTCTTATATTTGCCGTGAAAGGTCTGACCGGGGGCTACCCAGGGATGTACAGCTTGTTGCCTTATTATGATAAGGTCAAACAATACAATGACATGGAGGATCGCGATCTCTGGGAATACCCCCTGAATCTTCAACATGCCGAGATTCAGCGCCTACTCAGCCATATTTGGGAACTGCGTCAGGTAGCTTTTCCCTATTATTTTTTCTCGGACAATTGCGCCTATGAACTGTTAGTGCTGTTAGAGATAGGCCGTCCCTCCTTACAGCTTTCGGCCCATTTTAAAAGTTATGCCATCCCGGCTGATACCGTACGCGCCATCACAGCCCAACCGGAATTGACCGACGGCACGCACTACCGAGCCGCTTCGGCGACGCGCCTGTATACCCGTGTGCGTCAGCAAAGCCCCCTAGTTAATCAGGAGGCTCAACAGTTGACCCAAAACCCGGACTACCCTCTGACGGGATCACCCAGCGATCAGGCAGCCAGCCTGGAAACCGCTTACGCGGTGCTGGACACGCTGCATGATTCAAAAGAATCTCCTGCAGCGCATCAACAACGCGCCCAGTTTATGCTGAGACTTTTGAATCGACGCGCTCTGTTAGGAACCTCAGATACCGATCCTCCCCTGGTTCCTCCTCCCAGCAATCCAGCCCAGGGCCATGACAGCTCTGAATTCTATGCACAAGCAGGTGACCGTCAAGGTCAGGGTATCGTCAATCTGGGTTGGCGCCCTGCTTACCAGGATGAGGCGGATAATAGTCAAGGCTACCGCCCGGGAGCAGCTATCGATTTTATGCATCTGGAAGCGCAATACCGCGAGAGTGACCATCAGGTACATCTTAACCATGCGGTATTGCTGGATATTCAGTCCCTGGCTGCCCGCGAGATGTTTTTCCCTTCCCTGTCCTGGCATCTGGCCCTGCGTGCCGATGATATGCCTTGGGATCAAAACGGCCATATCAATGCTCGGGAAAGTCATGTCATCTCCAGCGGACTGCTAGGTGCTGGATTCACGGAGAGCACCAGCTCTGATGGCTCCTGGCTCTGGCATGCGCTGCTGGATGAGCAACTGTTAAGCGGACCTTACCTGCGTCAGCCGGATGCAGGCACAGGACTGGATATGGGCATTACCTATCAGCATGATCGCGACCATGTGATGATGCAGTTACATCCCATTTGCTATATCCATCGCTTAGGATGCCAGTTACAAAGCAAGGTCAGCGCAGACCATACCTGGGCACATGACCTGAGTTGGCGCCTGTCTTGGGAGCGCTGGCAGGCGGGGCAGCGTGCACTCAATACCACAACCTTGGGATTTTTTCACTATTTTTAGCGATGCAGGCGGCTGCGACTCTGAAGCAAACAGCGTATGATGACTGCTCAATCCCCTTTAAGGCCACATCATGAAAATAGCCACCAACAAGGTTGCACTCATCAATTACACCCTGACCAATGATCAGGGCGAAGTGTTAGACAGTTCCGAAGGCGCCGAGCCTCTGGCTTATATCCACGGTGCCGGCAACATTATTCCCGGCCTGGAAAATGCTCTGGATGGCCGCCAGCAAGGTGATGCTTTCAAAGTCAGCATTCCTGCCGAACAGGCTTATGGCGAACGCGATGACCGCCTGACTCAGATCGTTCCCAAAACCATGTTCTCTGGGGTCGATGACATTGAAATCGGCATGCAATTTCATGCGCAAACTGATGCCGGTATGCAAGTTATTACCGTCACCGCTGTTGAAGGCGATGACGTCACGATCGATGGCAATCACCCTTTGGCCGGAGAGACCCTGCATTTTGATGTGGAAATCGTTGAAGTACGCGAGGCCTCCTCAGAAGAGCTTGATCATGGCCATGTGCATGGTACCGGTGGCCATCATCATTGAGTTTCTGTCCGACCATCCCTTAAATATTGGGTTAGCATGAATCAAAATG
>JAJZHP010000027.1 GCA_021804355.1 Pseudomonadota bacterium
TGGTAAATCGGCTACCGGTATTGACGCCACTGACCAAGGTAAGTTTTCCTCCCAGGATGTCGGTAATGAGTTGCTGGACGACGTACAGGCCTAGACCGCTACCACCAGCGTTGCTACGAGTTGTGAAAAAAGGTTGGAAAATTTGTGTTTGGTGCTCAGGACTCATGCCGCAGCCATTATCTTCTACGGTTATGCGTACGTCCTCTTCTCCGGGTATGTGCTGAACTTTTAGCGAAATTTCGCCCTCCTGGTACCCATCAAAGGCATGAAGCAGAGCGTTATGGATAAGGTTCATCACCACTTGCTCCAGCGCGCCAGGATAACTATCCATCCAGATGTCATCGTCAACCTGGATGATCAATCGATGTGGACTGGTTTTAAACTGCGGTTGTAACGTGGCACCAATGTCACGGCAGAGTTCTGGAAGGTAGAAACGGCGTCGCCGGTTGGAGGTTTGATCAACAGCAATTTGTTTGAAGTTGCTAATCATTTCTCCAGCATGACGGCTGCTGCGCTCCAGCAGTCTGGCGGCTTCGCGTAGATCATGAAGCTGTCCCTGTAAATTGTTGCGATTAACCTGTTCGCCCATTACATAACTTTCCAGATCTCCTACCGTGTGTTGGATGCCGCTAGCCAAGGTAATGCTGTTGCCCAGGGGCGTATTCAACTCATGCGCCATACTGGCAACCAGAGAGCCTAGGGTAGCCATTTTTTCAGATTCCATCAGCCGAAGCATAGCTAACTCACGTTCCTCCGCTGTGGTTTCGAGTTGTTTTAGGCTGGCGCGAAGACGCTCACTGGTGCGACGCATCTGATTTTCCAGGTCTTTGCGCTCGCTGACGGCAGCATGCAACATCAAGATCGTGATGGCAGAGGTGCTGACATAAATGATGGCGTGCAAAAGTCCTGCGTTAAGTAAAGGTGAAGCAGAAACGTCGGTACCTGACATGATGGCCAAAATGGCCATCATGGCCATCAGGATCAACAATAACATGGATTGAAAGAGCGGAGTTGTGAGCGCGGCCGTGACCAGGATAGGAAGGGTAATAAATGCAAGACTATTGCCAAGACCAAGGTTCATCCAGTCAAGAAAGGCGATCCCGGCGCTCATGAGGGCTGCTGTCGCAAGCAAAAGCCAGCGCAGATGTAAAAGCTCATGGATCCGACCTCGGCTTTCAAACAACTCCATAAACATGGGAGCCATGACCAATATGCCAGTCACATCACCCATCCACCAGGTTATCGTGGCGGATTTCCAACCCTCTGTCGGCATGGAATCAAGATGAGTGAGCGCTAGAACCCCTGTACTGGCTGCCGTGATAGGGAGGATTACGGCGAGCAGGATAAAGACGGTACATCCTCGCAGGGATTGTAACGGTTGTTCAGGAGAGAGTAAGCGCAGGAGCAGGACGACTAGCCAAGCAGAAAGTGTGCTGCCCAAGGTGATGAGCAAGCTGGCTGGAAGGCTATGGCCGCTGACAAAGCCAAGTAACAAACAACCCAGCACCAAGCCGAGGGGCCCGCGCTGGGGCCAATGCCAGATCAAAGCAACGGCCAACCCACTGGCTGGCCAAATCGTGGAAACGATATGATTGATCGTGGCAAACTGCAGGGAAAGCCAGCCTAATAGAGCATAAGCGACAGCCATGCCTAGCACGCCGGCGATGGAATGAAATTGCCCCTTCCCTTGATCAAACATGCCAAAACCCTATATGGCCTAGGTTTGATGATAGCTTACAATGCCTCAGTTATTGGGTTTAGAGTATGAAATTCCATGCAATCTATAATTTTGGCATTGCTCGCTGTGCTTTTGCTCGGTTGTTCGCAAGCGCCGGTCCAGCCACCTCCGAATGATCCACAGGTGCAACAGCCTCCCCAAGTTGAATTATCGCAGATTGACGTGCCAGTCAGCCTTAATTTGCTCAGTTTACGTGCAGAGTTACTCAATAAGTTGCCACGTCCCTTAAGTCAGGGCGAGGTTAGTTCCGTGATACGTCTGCCTAAATGGGGTGAGTTGCCCCTGCAGACCACATTACGTCATAAACTCTGGATTCAGGATGTGCAACTTCGGGTTGATGGCCAGCAATTTACCGCCGTCGTTAGCGCAGCATTCAGTGTCCAGGCAGTTTTGCAGGGTAGTGTGGATGCCGCGACTCTGGCTAGTTGTGGCTGGAATGAAGTACCCGCACAAGTACGATTGCGCTTGCAAGGAACATTACAAACGAGTGCCCGTGGTTTACAGCTAAGTCCAGGACAGTGGACTCTGGAGTGGATACGTCCATGCCAATTGACCGCCCTACATGTCGATGTTGGAACTGTCCTGAATCTGCCTGTGATCAGAGATCGTCTACGTGCACAGGTTGATGAGACCTTGCGTGAGGGTTTGGGGCCAACGGGCATACACGCAGCATTGGCAGCAGCATGGCCGCAACTCAATGCTCCGCAGAGTCTGGGGCATGGATTATGGTTGATGCTTCATCCTGTGGCGCTTGCTCTGGCCGGTGTGCAAGGTCAGGGCTATATACTTAACCTTCATGTTCAGATGCAGGCAAGGCCGGAAATTGTGGCAGTGCGTCCCTTGGAAGGGGTATTACCTGTTATGCCAGCCCTGGGCTCCTGGCCTGGGGTCAGTGGATTTCATGTGGCATTAAATGTCAATCTTCCCTTAGCCCGGGCCAGCGCCTTGATGGATGAGGCTTTGGCAGATCGCACGCTTATGGTGGGTTCGCATCGGGTTGTTATCGAACATGTTGTCCTTTATGGTCATCAGCAGATGGCTGTACTGGGCTTACATCTTAAGGAGCCTGTGGACAGTTTGATTTATGTGCTGGCTACGCCTGTATTTGATCCGCAGCGCGGCGAGCTCTCATTTACGGATCTGAATTTTTCTTTAGAGACGGAGAGCATGTTGGCTAGGACTGCTGCCTGGATGTTGGGAGACAACCTAAAACGACAATTGATGCAAAGACTGCATATCCCCTTCAGTGATGCTGTCCATATACTTCATACCTATACTCGTGCTCCGCTGGATTTAGGTTCAGGTCTGCGAGCTCAAATCGACATCAAGGAGATACGCCCTCTTGGGTTATGGCTGACCCCTGATTATGTGCAAACGGTTGTTGTCGCTGATGGGCGCCTGCAACTGAGTTACGGCGTTCCCTGATCACTCAGGTAGTGGCAGGGCTGTGCGTTGGATCACTGAACGCAGTACAAAGCTTGAATGTACACCACTGACGCCCGGAATGCGTGTGATGGATTGCAACAGAAGACTCTGATAGGCGTCCATGTCCTTGACGATGATTTTAAGTTGGTAGTCAGCTGCCTGGCCTGTAATCAATAGACACTCGAGCACCTCGGGAATGTCTCGAATGGCCTCTTCAAAGGACTGAAAACGCTCGGGGGTATGTCTGTCCATGGCGATTTGAACCAGTGCCATCAGGCTGAGGCCCAGACGTTTAGCGTTCAGCAGGGCATGATAGCCCTGAATATAACCGGCTTCCTCCAACATGCGCAGTCGACGTAGGCAGGGTGAGGGAGATAATCCAATGCGCTCAGCCAGATCCTGATTATTGATGCGTCCTTCGCGCTGCAGAATTTCGAGAAGATGCCGATCGTAGCGATCCATGGCTAGGGTACTCATTGCTGTATTTTGCTAAAAAATAGCATATATATGATATAAAATATCAATATTATTGGATTATTTGTGATATTAGCAATCTTCTGCCGAGGCTGGCCCGTTACTATGGTTAGTCTAATCAGGCGGAGTATGGTTCATGATGACAGACCCTTCACAGCGTTACCGTGCGGCAGCGCCGGTCTCTCTTTCGGATCGACAGTGGCCTAATAACTGTCTTGAGAAAGCACCCATATGGTCCAGTACGGATTTGCGAGATGGCAATCAATCGCTGTTTGAACCCATGGGTATTGAACAGAAACTGCATTTATTTCAATGCCTTTGTGCACTGGGCTTTAAAGAGATCGAAGTTGGATTTCCTTCAGCTTCACAGGTGGAATACGATTTCGTGCGCCTGCTTATTGAGCAGAACAGGATACCGGATGATGTGCGTATCGCCGTACTGACTCCGGCACGTGAACCGCTCATTATTCGCACGATGCAAGCTTTGCAGGGGGCTACGCATGCTCTGATACACCTTTACACGGCAACTTCTGCAATTTTTCGTGAACATGTGCTGGGTCTTTCCGAAGCCAAGTTACTGTCCACAACGGTGTCATCGGTACAGCAGATTAAGCAGTTAGTTCCAGACTATGCTGTAGCTACCTGGGGTTTGGAATATAGCCCCGAGATGTTTTCATCAACGGAACTGGATTATGCGCTCAGGGTGTGTAATGCCGTAACCGACGCTTGGGCGGCAACCTCAGACCGTCAGGTGGTCATTAACCTGCCTGCAACGGTTGAGGTGTCAACACCCAATATCTATGCAGATCAAGTGGAGTGGATGCATCGTAACTTAGCTCGCCGCGATGCCATTATTCTAAGCATTCATCCCCATAATGATCGCGGTACGGCAGTTGCTGCAGCAGAACTGGCGCTAATGGCGGGAGCAGAGCGTGTTGAGGGGTGTCTGTTTGGACAAGGGGAACGGACAGGCAATGTTGATCTGGTGACTCTGGCCCTGAATCTCTACACGCAAGGCGTTACTCCCGAGCTGGACTTCTCGGATCTGGCCAATCTCTCACGAACCATGGAGGCATTGACGCACCTAGCGATTCATCCCAGACATCCTTATGCCGGGGATCTGGTCTTTACCGCCTTTTCCGGATCACACCAGGATGCTATCGCCAAGGGCATGAAACGACAAGCGACTCAGGCGTATTGGGAAGTGCCCTACCTGCCCTTGGATCCTGCCGAGTTGGGGCGTAGTTATGCATCCATCATTCGGATCAATAGTCAATCAGGCAAGGGAGGCATCTCGCATTTGCTATTCAGTCATTACGGGTTAGTACTACCGAGGCGCGTGCAGATTGAATTTTCAGCCATTGTGCAGGCTCACATGGACTATCAAGGAGGCGAGGTTTCCGCTGAGACCCTGTGGGCCTGGTTTAGTCAAACCTATATTGCGCCAGATTCTGCTTGGCAATATAGGGGGCATTCATACGGCTCAGGTACGATGCAACTGCAGCTGCGGCAAGGGCAAAGTAGGCTGACCCTGTGTGGGCAAGGTCAAGGGCCCTTGGAGGCCGCTGCCGCTGCCTTGGCCTCAACAGGTTTCAAGGTGCTCGTGCATGGTTACGAAGAACGAGCCTTAGAAACGGGAGATCACGGTGTAAAAGCCAAAGCATGTGCTTGGGTAGAAGCTAGCCTGGCGGGCAAGGAGCATGCCCTGTTTGGAGCAGGAATAGACGACGATATGCTAACCGCCGCTATTCGGGCTCTTATCAGTGCTTGCGGTCGCCTGGGATTTCAGAGGAGCGAAGCAACAACATCAAGTATCTCTTGCTCGGAAGCAGGTTTGCAGATATAAGCCTTAGCGCCTTGGCGCATGCCCCAGTATTTATCGCTGTCCTGGGTCTTGCTGGTAATCATGACAACCGGGATGTCAGCGGTGCTAGCATCCTTTTTCAATTCACGCGTAGCCTGATAGCCGTTGAGACCAGGCATCACCACATCCATAAAAATCAGATCAGGTTTATGTTGACGAGCCATGTCCAGCGCAGCATGGCCATCGTTGGCCACCCATATCTGGTGACCATGCTGCGACAGCAAATGCTGCATGGCCGTTTGTTCCGTAGGGGAGTCCTCAACAATAAGTATGCGCGCCATTTCAGTTTCCTCGTTGCTTTGATGGCAATGATAGCATGCCGCTGTAAGTTTGCTTTAGGGCAGGTTATGAACATGACCTGCCAGGCTGCGTGCCAAATCCATAGCATGATGATCCGATAAGCTGCCGACAAAATCCAGGGCCCGTAAGCAGGAGCTATAAGCTGAGTCAGCGGGTTGCACCACTTGTGACTGTAATAAGTCCAGCAGTCGCCTATGTCGAAAACTTAAGGAGTCGTTGTTCAAGCCGGCCAGACTGGCTTCAATAAAAGCATCCAGCAGTAGTCCAAGGGTGGCGTAGGCTCCCAGCTCAATTTGAGCTTTGCGTGGATTATTAAAAATTCGATGACGGGCCATGGCTTTGGCCGCTTCAATGCCAGCGCCAAGATGACGATCGCAATGATCCAGCAGGCTGCCTTGCAGGGTTCCATTTAAGAGGGCTTCCTGGCTCTGCATAAAAGCCTGAGCCACGGCTTGAACCAACACATTAAAAGCGGCACCTCGCAAGGCAGCAATTTTATGGGCTGTCGTGCTTGAGCTGACTCGCAACTCAGGAGGGGGGGCTTGATTACCCAGCAAATTAAGAAAAAGGGGTTCTACCTGTTCGTAAGGAAGAATATCCATTTCAATGCCATCTTCCAGATCGATCAAGGCATAGCAGATATCATCAGCGGCCTCCATCAGATAGGCTAGGGGGTGCCTGCACCAGCGAAGGTTTCCTTGTGGCAGCAGCCCCAGATGATGTGCAATGGTTGCTAACACCTCAGCTTCTGCCTGATAACAACCAAACTTAGGCATGGCAGCCGTCAGGGGAACGCCATGCCCGGTCCAGGGGTATTTGATAAAAGCCCCCAGGGTGGCATAGGTCAGGCGCATTCCTCCCTGAAAAGGATGGTGTTCAGTCTGGGCCAGGAGCCGCAAGCCCTGAGCATTGCCCTCAAAATTGCATAAGTCATGGGCCTGCTCAGAAGTCATCTGCGATAAGAGCTGCTGACGAGCAGGCTGCAAAAACCAGTCACGGATGGCAAATTCACCAGCATGACCAAAAGGAGGATTGCCGATGTCATGTGCCAGACAGGCTGACTGGATAATGGCGCCGATATCTGAGCTGCTGATGCCGCAAGGCAATTGATCGCCAAGATATTCACCCACCAGTTGTCCCAGGGTGCGGCCTACACAGGCAACTTCAAGACTGTGAGTGAGCCGGGTGTGGACATGATCATTTTGTGCAAAAGGATGCACTTGAGTCTTTCGGTTAAGACGTCTGAAGGCAGCGCTGAAAATGATGCGGTCATGGTCCTTGTGGAAAGGGCTACGTGCTTGTTCTGCGTGTCGGGGTGATGACCCCAAGCGCTCGGCATTTAAAAGTTGTTCCCATGACATTGGCATTAGTTCTTAATCCTGAGAATCACGTCACAACCTGTTGTACCCGGGTTGACAGAGAGTATTGGAGATGACCGGTCTTACCGTTATAGTATGCTCCGGCTTCCTTAGGAGAATACTATGACAGGCAATTGGGTCAAAATCGTTGCACGCTGTATGTTAATGATACTGAGTATAAGCTGGATTCCAGCACATGCGGACATGGTAGCTAGTCAGCAGGTGTTGTCTGCTGCATCGACTCAGCAGCAACAGCTTGAGCGTCAGAGGGTTGCAGACTATCTGGCCCGAGCTGATGTCCGTCAGCAGTTGCAGCAGTGGGGAGTTAATGCCGATGACGCTCAGGCTCGCGTTAATGCCTTGAATGATGATGAAGTCCTCCAGCTTTATGGTCATGTGCAGTCCGCTCCAGCCGCTGGCATGGATATCATAGGAACGCTGGTTTTTATCTTTGTTCTGTTACTCATCACTGATATTCTTGGCTTCACCAAGGTATTTCCGTTTACCCGTTCGATCAGGCACTGATGCTGCGTGTTGTTGCCTGTGGGGTGGCAGCCTTGCTATTGCAGGGCTGCCTTCCCGAGCAGACTATTCGTTTACGACAAGAGCATGCTGACGTATTACACCAGGATGTGCATCTGGCTGTCCCCTTTATTCCTCAGGCGGATTATCAGTGTGGCCCTGCTTCGCTCGGTATGGAACTCGCATGGTTGCATCATCCGGTTTCTCAGCAGAGCCTGATAGCTTCACTTTATGTTCCGGGTAGGAAAGGTGCTTTTAAAGAGGAGATGATTGCCCAGGCACGCAGGCAGGGAATGATGGTTTTGCCTGTGGGTCCTGAAGTCAAAGATGTTTTGCTTAACCTGGAGCAACATAGAGCTCCTATCGTGCTGTTGAACCTGGCGCTCAATTTCTGGCCGCGCTGGCATTTTGCGGTGGTCACAGGTTTTGATGCGCAGCGTCAGGAGTTTATTTTGCATTCAGGGCAACATGAACAAGAGCGATTGCCTTTACCGGTGATGGAAAGGGTATGGGTACGTGGAGGCTCCTGGGCCATAGTGCTCATCGATCCGGATCATTTACCTGCCGACGTCCCTGTTGCAGATTTGCTTAAATCGGCTGTAGATCTTGAGCGCGTTCACCCTCGCTTGGCGACGCATGTTTATGCGGCGCTGGCAATCAGGCAGCCTAAGGATGAACGCATTCCCTTGTTTTTGGGCAATGCATTCCGATCAGCAGGAGACCTTGTTCATGCTGAGGCGGCGTACCGTCAGGCTATGGATTTACAGCCGAATGACTGGGTGGTGATGAATAATCTGGCTGACTTATTGTGGCATGAGGCGCGATTGGCTGAAGCGAAGAGGTGGGCACAGCAGGCTGTGTTGCATGCTCCTGTATCGTCGCGTTCATGGGCAGAGGCGACTTTACAGGAGATAAATCATGCTCATCCGTAGCGTTGATATGTCTGGAGGTACGGACGGAGTGATGGGAGTGATGAGCTTTGCGACGGATGCGCATGGCGCGGTGTTGTGCCAGTGAAGGCTGCAATGGGGCGTAATGCGCAATGGCCTTGTCCATTTCGGGTAATACCATACTGACGGTGATCAGGACAAAGGCGGCGATGACCACGATACTGACTTCGCGCCCAGGCAAAGATTGTTTGCAGGTGCGATGGTAGGCATAGCGCAGGAGAGAAAGCAGTCCTGCCCCGAGCAAAACTCCCCCCAGGGTTTCAGAAAAGTGATGCGTACCTAGATACAGACTGGAAGCCAGTATCAAACTGGTCACGGTGGTCACGACCGTCAGGGGGCGAACACGTTGTGCCCGCGTCAGGGATCGCGCTATGACGATACCTATGAATCCCCACAGCATCACCGTCGATAAAGCCTGAAGACTGGGATAACCACCTAATGGGTGTAAGGAGGATGAACTGGGATCGATGTCATTGAGCAGTAAGGGCAGTAACCACAAGGCCAGGATGCCATTAATCAGCCCTATGATGGCGGTGCCGTAGGCGCCTCGACCTATAAAATAAAACAGCAGAAAACCACCAAAGGCAATCATCGGTTTCTGATAGCCCAGTACCGATAAGGCAACAAAAAAATAATCGAGGAAAGGCTGACGCAGTCCGGTCAGTTGGTTAGCTATCTGGGTATCAAGGTGCCTGATTTCTGATGAAGACAAGCTCCAGGTCAACAGCATGAAACATAATAAGGTCACCAAGGATATCAGCAAGGCACCTAGCTGTTTTTCAGGATAGCGCTCGATCAATAGCAGGCGATAATCAGGAAGCAGGCGAGCCCATCGCCTTAACCAGGGTTCGCCGAATTCATGCAACAGCAGCATGGTTCGTACCAGAATAACTATAGACAGCGCCAGCCCTACCAGGAACCAAAGCTGGTGTTTGCCGGGCATCAAGGGGTCATCAAAAGCGGAGCCGATCAAATAGCCAGGAAAAATATGAAAAGGAGCCCAAGCCAGGGCTGAAAGTAGATTCATGGCGGTGAAGCGCCATCCGGGCATGTTGAGAATGCCGGCGCATAGAGGAACAAATGTCCGCAAGGGGCCCACGAAACGCCCGATGACAATACTTTTGCCACCGTGTTTGTTGAAAAAAGCCTCTCCCTGTACCAACCATTGGGGGTGGGTGCGAAAGGGCCACAATGTTTCCGTGCGGTGCTGAAAGTGTTTTCCAAGCCAAAAGCTAATGCCGTCACCCAACATGGCGCCGGCGATGCCTGAGGCTAAAATAATAGGAAAATCGAGATCATTGCGTCCAGCGATCAGCGTCAGTCCAAATAGTAACGGAATGCCAGGCACAACAATGCCGACAACAGCCAGGGCCTCCAAAGCCGCCGAGCAGAAAATGAACAGTGGCACCCACTGGGCATGCATATTCAGCCAGTGATAAAGCTGTGTCCAGCTATTCATTCATCCAAGGCCTCTTGCATTCACGCTGTTGGAAAGATTTATGTAGACATGAGAGGTACATGATCACACGCTAAGTTCAACGGCATAGTCTATCATCTGGAGGTTGATTCGTCCCCTATGTACATCATGGCGATGTTGCGTGACAGCCGTTCATGCTGGTCCGAAATGTTTGATCAGGAACAAGTCACGATCATGATGATCTAAACAGTAGGGACAGATGCGGTTGGGTGAGCTATAAATACTAAGCTCATCGTTCGATGGTAGAAGATTCAAATGGCATGATATTTGTTAGCAATGAAGGTTGGCAATGAAGATAGTTAATCCTGAGTCGCTTATAAGGGTGAAGTAATGTCAAAAGCTGAGTCGGCTAAAAGGTCAATGCGTACCCCGCTTGGGTTGATGGTACTAGGTATTTGGGCGTGTATGGCCTTGCAGCCCATGATGTTGGTAGCGATGGGGCCAGAGAGATTGGGCCAGTCAGCCGTTTTCTGGCTAGCTTGGTTGGCAGCGGCGGTGGCCATCAGCGGGTTAGTTATCTGGGTGATGACGCGCCAGTTCAAGGAGAGACTAGCCATGGAACAGGCGTTAACTTGTTTGGGAAGCGGTGAACTCAAGGGTATGGTGAGTGTGCTGTCACAGCAGGATGATCGCTCAAATATAGCTCAATTGCTGAGAGGCTCGGCTTATGAACTCAGCGATGTGATCTCGGATATTCGTGCATCGGGTCTTTATTTTGATGAGTTGGGTCAACGGTTAATTGATACCAGTCAGAAGATCACGATGAGTTTAGGGGGGCAGAATGAACAAATTGCAGACATAGCTACTTCTATATCCCAAATGTCGGTGGCGGTTGAGGAGGTAGCCAAGAGTACCCATGCCAGTGCTGAGAAGGCATCACGGTTGGTAAGCATGGCGCGTGATAGTGAAGTTATGGCACATGATGCGGAAACCTCCATAGATAACCTTTCGGGAGGGGTCACGGATGCAGCATCCCACCTACGTAACTTGGAAGCCCAGTCAGAAAATATCAGTGTGATCCTTGAGACCATACGGGGCATCGCAGATCAGACTAATCTTTTGGCATTAAATGCCGCGATAGAATCTGCTCGCGCCGGAGAGCACGGACGAGGTTTTGCCGTCGTTGCTGATGAAGTCAGAAAGTTGGCACAAAACACTCAATCATCGACGGTGAAAATCAATACGATGATCGATCAGCTGCATGCCGAAACCAGGTTGATTGCTCAGGCCATGCAAGTCTGTGTGGAGCAGGCAGATCAGGGACGTCAGAAACTCCGCAGTATGTCAACATCATTGCATCAGATGACGCGAGATGTCGAAGGTATTGGCGAAAGTAACTTAGGCATTGCTTCGGCAACCGAAGAACAGGCGGCGGTGTCATCCACCATTGATCAACGTACTCGTAACTTGGTGGATATGACCAAACATTGCGATGAGGTCGTCGCTGAAGGTTTGCAGTTGGCCTCCATCGCCTCGACGGTGGGGGGCGAGGTACAGTCTCTGGTCTCACGTTTTGAGGTTTATGAGCATCGTACACACCGACATAAAGATGCCTATTTTGCATGGGATAACCGACTGGATATTGGTGATAAGGAAATCAATCGGCAGCATCGAAGGCTGGTGGATATGGCTAATGATATTTATCGCCTGCATCAGCAAGGGCAAGGCGGCAAAGCCGTTGAACGCATTATTTCAGCCTTGGCATCGTACACAGTGACCCATTTTGCCTATGAGGAACGTATTTTTGCGCTGCAAAATTATCCCAATCAGGCCCAGCATGTGGAGGAGCATAGACGACTGGTGGAGAAGGTACTGGCTTTCAAGCAACGTATAGATCGCGGTGATGATGTCGGGGGAGAGTTACTTGAATTCATCAAATCATGGCTCATCCAACACATTCAAGGCTCCGACAAGGCTTATGTGCCTTGGTTGCCCAAGAGCACGATATGAAACGGCTATCAACCTCCCCCTGATCCGCTAAGGTTTCTTAAGGGGAGGTTGGATGGAACTCAGTCCTTGGGCAGTCCAGCCGCATCGCGCAGTTCATCAGCCTTGTCGGTGCGTTCCCAGGTAAACGTATTGAAAGTTTGCCCGTTGCGTTCAATGACTTGACTGGTTCGGCCAAAGTGGCCGTAACTGGCCGTGTCACGGTACATGGGGTGCAGCAGATCTAGTTGACGTATCAATCCATAGGGACGCAATTCAAAGTGTTCACGAATCAGGCTGATCAGCCGGGTATCCGAAATCTTACCCGTACCAAAGGTGTTGACGGAGATTGAAGTAGGTTCAGCAACGCCGATGGCATAGGAAACCTGAATTTCACATCGGTCAGCCAGGCCAGAAGCTACGATATTTTTCGCCACATAGCGCCCAGCATAGGCCGCTGAACGGTCAACTTTAGAGGGATCTTTCCCCGAAAAGGCACCACCACCATGGCGCGCCATGCCGCCATAGGAATCCACGATGATTTTTCGTCCGGTCAGCCCACAATCGCCCATGGGTCCACCAATCTCAAAACGTCCTGTTGGATTAATGAAGATTTTAGTCGCGTTTGACATCCATTGTGCCGGGATGACTTGCTTGATGATGAGTTCCATAACTCCATCATGGATATCACGGTCGCTGACATCGGGAGCATGCTGCGTTGATAGCACAATCGCCTCTACGGCCACGGGCACGCCTTGGTCGTAACGGAAAGTCACCTGTGATTTGGCATCAGGTCGCAACCAGGAAAGTAAGCCGCTTTTGCGGGCTTCAGCTTGACGTTCCACCAGGCGATGGGCGTACTGGATAGGCGCAGGCATGAATACATCGGTTTCATTGGTAGCATAACCAAACATCAGTCCTTGGTCGCCCGCGCCTTGGTCTTCCGGGCGCGCTCGATCAACCCCCTGATTAATATCTGGAGATTGTTTGCCTATCAGATTAAGTACGCCGCAGGTCTTGCCGTCGAAACAGACCTCAGAAGAATCATAACCGATATCCAGAATGACTTGACGAGTGATGTGCTCAAAATCGATGTTTGCAGTGGTGGTAATTTCACCGGCAATGATGGCTACACCGGTTTTGACCAAGGTCTCGCAAGCTACCCGGGCATGGGGGTCTTCGCTGATAATGGCGTCTAGCAAAGCATCTGAAATTTGGTCAGCTACTTTGTCAGGATGGCCTTCTGCGACGGACTCAGAAGTAAAAATACTGTATTCAGACATGGGTATGTCTCCTTTGCTCTTGGGTGTCCCCTCTACCGAAGGAGCCAAAGTAGTGGGGTGATCGCTGATCTTAGCCAAGTTTGTCGCAGACTGCACTCTATTTGCGTAATGATTGACGCCACAGGTGTTCCCACTAGGCGGCGATTGTTGGACAATAGCAGGCTCATTGGAAATGCATCGGAGAAAACTATGCCTGCCTTGCCCTTGCCTCAACGACCTTTGGCCAATGCTATCCGTGCTCTGGCCATGGATGCCGTGCAACAGGCCAATAGTGGTCATCCCGGTGCTCCTATGGGGATGGCAGATATTGCCGAGGTACTCTGGCGTGAGTTCCTGGTCCATGACCCTGCCGATCCCGCTTGGCCAGATCGTGACCGTTTTGTTTTGTCCAATGGTCACGGCTCCATGCTGCTCTATGCCCTCCTGCACTTGTCAGGCTATGACTTGGGTATTGAGGATATCAAGCAGTTTCGTCAATTGCATTCGCGTACACCAGGGCATCCTGAGTTTGGATATACACCCGGTGTGGAAACGACGACGGGGCCTTTGGGGCAGGGGCTGGCCAATGCGGTAGGCATGGCTTTGGCGGAGAAAACCTTGGCCGCACAGTTCAATCGTCCAGGGCATGAGGTGATTAATCACCGTACCTGGGTGTTTATAGGCGACGGATGTTTGATGGAAGGTATTTCGCATGAAGTCTGTTCGCTGGCGGGCACGCTGCAGCTAGGTAAGCTCACCGCTGTCTATGATGACAATGGCATTTCTATTGACGGAGAAGTAGAAGGCTGGTTTACGGAGGATACGGCGGCACGCTTTAAGGCTTATGGCTGGCATGTGATCGGACCTGTGGATGGTCATGATCGCCAGGCCCTGTTGCAAGCCATGACACAGGCATCAGCGGAAAAGTTGCGTCCCAGCCTGATTATTGCGCGTACGATGATTGGCGCGGGGGCTCCCACGAAACAGGGCACGGAATCTTGTCACGGTAGCCCCTTAGGTTATGAAGAAATAGCGGCAACTCGTCAGGCCATGGGTTGGACGGCGGCTCCTTTTGAGATTCCAGCCGACATACGTCAAGCCTGGGATGCGCGAGAAAAAGGTGCAACCCAGCATCGAGCCTGGAGTTTGCGTTGGCAAGCCTATGAACAAGCCCATCCTGCCTTAGCGCAGGAGTTACAGCGACGCTGGCAAGGTGAATTGCCCGAGGGGTTTCAAGTGCAGGCCAATGCCTGGCTCGAATCTGTTCTGGATAAAGCCGAGAATATTGCCAGTCGTAAGGCTTCGCAGAATGCTTTGAATACACTCGCCCCCCTCTTGCCGGAGTTGTTGGGGGGTTCAGCTGATCTTGCAGGTTCGAACTTGACGCTTTGGAAGGGGAGTCGAGGCGTGCAGGAGGATGCAAGTGGTAATTATATCCACTATGGCGTGCGCGAATTTGGCATGTCAGCCATGATGAATGGGATAGCTTTACATGGCGGATTTGTGCCTTACGGGGCTACCTTCCTGGTTTTTATGGAATATGCGCGCAATGCAGTCCGTATGGCCGCCCTCATGGGGTTGAAACTAATACATATCTACACCCATGACTCTATTGGTCTGGGCGAGGATGGACCTACACATCAACCGGTAGAGCAGCTGACTAGCTTGCGTTCGACCCCCGGACTCAGCACATGGCGACCTGCAGATGCCACGGAGTGTGCGGTTGCCTGGCGTTTAGCCGTGGAGCGCAAAGGACCTACCGCTTTGGTGTTGTCCAGGCAAAATCTGGCACCGGTACTGACACGGGTAGAGCAACTGGCTGATGTGGCGAGGGGCGGGTATGTCCTGAGTGAAGCCAGTGGCCCCCTTGAGGCCATCATCATAGCTACCGGATCGGAAGTGCAATTAGCCTTGGATGCGCAAGCGAAGTTGACAGCCAAGGGGCGAGGCGTACGTGTTGTATCAATGCCGAGTTGTGATGTGTTCTTGGCGCAGGATGCGGCATGGCAGGAAAAAGTTCTGCCGCGAGCCGTACGCGCACGCGTAGCGGTTGAGGCGGCGCATACCGATTACTGGTACCGGTTTACCGGTCTGGATGGTCATGTGATAGGCATGCATGGCTACGGTGAATCAGCTCCAGCCTCCCAGCTGTACCAACATTTTGGTATCACCGTTGAGGCTGTGGAAGCAGCGGTGTTAAGTCTGTGAAAAGACCCCTGCGCCTCGCGATCAACGGCTTTGGTCGTATTGGACGCAATGTTTTGCGTGTTTGGCATGAGCGTGGTGCTCCGGCAGGCTTGCAGTTTGTGGCTATCAATGATCTGGCAGATGCAGATACTTTGGCCCATTTATTGCGCTATGACAGCACGCATGGCAGATTTCCAGGTAGTGTTGTGGTGGAAGAGGGTGTCCTGCAGATCGATGGCGCCAGTATCCAATTATTGCAGGTTAACTCCCCGGAAAATCTTCCTTGGGCGGAACTGGGCATCGATGTCGTGCTTGAGTGCACCGGACAATTTCGACGACGGGCCCAGGCTGCCATGCATCTGCAAGCGGGAGCTGGGCGCGTCATCATTGGTGCAGCTCCTTTTGATACGGTAGATGCCTTGATTGTCTATGGCGTCAACCACCAGGAACTACTTCCAGAACACCGGATTATTTCATCGGTGTCATGTACCACGCATGCCTTGTTACCCTTGCTGACCTTGCTGGATCAGCATGTGGGTCTGGAGTCGGTCATGGTGACCGAGATCCATGCGGTTACATCCGACCAACCTTCGTTGGACCATGTTCACAGAGATTGGCGGCGGGCGCGTGCCAGTGGGCAAAATATCATACCGACGACGACCAGTGCCTTGGGAGCCGTGCGTCAGCTGATGCCACAGTTGGCTGAGTGTCTTAATGGCTATTCAGTGCGTGTGCCTACGGCGGTGGTAGCCTGTGTTGAAATTTGTTTTATCGGTCTTAAACCCATCACCGTGGATGCCTTGAATTATCTTTTCTATAAGGCTAGCCAAGGCAGCCATGCGGATATACTCGGCTGGACAGACGAGCCATTGGTCTCGTCTGATTTTCTACATCAGCCCTGGTCTTGTGTTCTGGATGCAACACAAACGCGTCAAGCAGGTCGGCAGACCCAGATACTGGCCTGGTATGATAATGAGTGGGGTTATGCCAATCGCTTGATGGATTTATGTTTGAGCATGGACGCATGAAGAGCATTCATTGATCGTGAAGGAGGAGGCAAGATGTCAGTGATTAAAATGGCGGATCTTAATTTGAGAGGGGCCAGGGTTCTGATTCGTGAAGACCTTAATGTTCCTTTGTATCAGGGCGAGGTCAGTAGTGATGCTCGCTTGGTTGCGGCCTTGCCTACCATTCGTCAGGCCCTCGATCAGGGGGCTCGGGTGCTGGTGTGTTCGCATCTCGGTCGTCCGACAGAAGGTGTTAGCAGTCCGGAATACTCGTTGCAGCCGGTCGCTGATTATTTGAGTGCTGCCCTGGAGCGGCCTGTTCCTTTGATCTGCAATTACCTGGATTCTCCGGTAGAAGTGGATGAAGGTGAGCTGGTATTGCTGGAAAACGTCCGTTTTAATCCGGGTGAAAAAAAGGATGATGAGTCTTTGGCAAAACGCTACGCCCAGCTCTGTGACATATTTGTCATGGATGCTTTTGGAACGGCCCATCGCGCGGAGGCATCAACCCATGGTGTGGTCAAGTTTGCCAAAGTTGCTTGCGCAGGGCCTTTATTGGCAGCTGAGCTGGATGCTTTAGAAAAAGCGATGGCTTGTCCGGCACGACCCATGGTAGCTATTGTCGCTGGGTCCAAGGTGTCGACCAAACTGGACGTTCTCAATGCCCTGGCACGTACCTGTGATCAATTGATTGTAGGGGGAGGAATAGCGAACACCTTCCTGGCAGCGGCGGGACTCCCTGTGGGCCGCTCATTATGCGACCATGATCTTATTGCTACAGCGCGCGATATAGCGACACGTGTGGCAGTTCCCTTACCCATTGACGTGGTGGTCGCTCGGGCTCCTGAGGGAAGCATCGAAGACTTCATGGCATTTGTGAAGCAGGCCAAGCCGGTCATCAAGTTGGTTAAGGATATTGCTCCCCAGGACATGATTCTGGATGTTGGACCGCAAACCTCAGCGATGTTCGCGGACTTGCTGGGTCATGCCCGTACCATCTTATGGAATGGCCCTGTGGGGGTGTTTGAGGCCGATGCCTTCGGAGCGGGCACGGAGGCGCTGGCCAAGGCTATCGGTGATAGTCATGCCTTTTCCATCGCAGGAGGAGGTGATACGCTGGCCGCTATTGATAAATTTGGGGTAGCTCGCAATATTTCTTATATCTCCACAGGTGGTGGCGCTTTCCTTGAGTTTGTTGAGGGTAAGACATTGCCAGCTGTGGCGGCATTGAAAGCTGCTGCCGAGGGTAGTCAACATAAAGGAGGTTTTTAAGCGATGGCTCTGATCAGCATGCGACAGCTTCTCGATCATGCCGCTGAACACGCCTACGGTGTTCCAGCTTTTAATGTCAATAATCTCGAGCAGATGCGTGCCATTATGGAGGCCGCTGACAAGACGGACTCCCCGGTCATTGTGCAAGCCTCCGCCGGTGCGCGCAAATATGCAGGTGCTCCATTTTTGCGTCATCTGATCCTGGCGGCTATCGAGGAGTTTCCTCATATACCTGTCGTTATGCATCAGGATCATGGGGTTAGCCCCGCAGTATGTCAGCGGTCAATTCAACTGGGTTTTTCTTCGGTGATGATGGATGGATCCTTGGGAGAAGATGGAAAAACACCCATGGATTATGCTTATAACGTAGAGGTTACTCGGCAGGTTGTGCAATTTGCTCATGCTTGTGGCGTTTCTGTTGAGGGCGAGATTGGGTGTCTGGGCTCTCTGGAAACGGGCATGGCGGGGGAAGAGGATGGCATAGGCGCTGAAGGTGTGCTTGATCATGCACAGTTGCTCACTGGTGTTGATGAAGCTGCCAATTTTGTTGCTGATACCGGTGTTGATGCTCTGGCCATTGCCATAGGTACCTCACATGGAGCTTATAAGTTTACTCGCCCCCCCACGGGCGATATTCTATCCATACAGCGTGTCAAGGAGATCCATGCCCGTATTCCTAATACTCACCTGGTGATGCATGGTTCAAGCTCGGTACCGCAGGATTGGCTGAAGATTATCAATTCGCATGGCGGAGCTATCAAGGAAACGTATGGCGTTCCTGTCGAACAGATTGTTGAAGCGATACGTTTTGGGGTGCGTAAAGTCAATATCGATACCGATCTTCGACTAGCAGCTACGGGCGCCATTCGTCGCCATTTAGCAGCACATCCTGAAGAGTTTGATCCGCGTAAATATCTCAAAGATACGATGGTGGCTATGCGGGATATCGCAATGGCTCGTTATGAGGCCTTTGGTACAGCAGGTATGGCCAGTCGCATAGTTCCTGTTTCGCTGGAGAAAATGGCCACGCGTTATGTTTGATCTACATGGGGATGCCCTGGATTCGGAGGAGGGGGATCCCCATGGCTTAACTTTAGCTGATTATGCAAACTTGCAACCTGAGCTGGTTATCGCTGCGGTCGAGCAGACAGGACGACTCTCGGATGCGCGTGTGCTTGCACTTAACAGCTATGAGAATCGGGTTTATCAGGTGGGCTTAGAGGATGCTGACCCCGTTATCGTAAAATTTTACCGCCCGCGACGCTGGACTACCGAACAAATCAGGGAAGAGCATGCATTTTCATGGCAGCTGGCTGAGGCGGAGTTGCCGGTGATAGCTCCCTTAAGGGATGAGCAGGGTGAAAGTCTTTTTAATCATGCGGGATTTGCCTATGCACTTTTTCCGCGCAAAGGCGGTCAGGCTCTGGAGGCTGGGGATTTCGAGCAACTCCTGCGAATTGGACATGTCCTTGGCAGGTTGCATGCTATTGGGAGTGAACGCCCCTTTGAACATAGAGCAACCTTGACATGGGAGCGATGGCTGGATGAGCCTTCGGCCGTTGTGCTCGCAAGTCGCCTGCTGCCTAGTCGCTGGGAAGCTCCTTACCGTCAGATTATTCTGCAATTACGCCAGCAGATTACAGAAAGCGGACTAGCATCAGCCAAGACTATTCGCACTCAGGGTGATTGTCATCCAGGCAATATAATTTGGACACGAGATCAGGGGCCCTGGCTGCTGGATTTTGATGACAGCCAACAGGCTCCTGCCGTCCAGGATCTCTGGATGTTACTCAGCGGTTCCGAGCAGGAACAGCGCCTGCAGTTAGGGGAGTTGCTCGAGGGTTACACGACATTTCATGATTTTGATATGAGAGAGTTTGCTCTGGTTGAGGTGCTAAGGACCTTGCGCATGATTCATTATGCCGGTTGGTTAGCTAATCGCTGGGAGGATCCAGCCTTTCCTCGTTACTTCCCCTGGTTTGCCAGTGACACCTATTGGCAAGAACACATACAGGAGTTGCAGATGCAAAGTTCACGCATAGAAGCTAAGGCATGGTTGAGCTAGACTCTCGATAGGCATGGAGATCATGATGGACAACGTTCCTCCCTTATCCAATCACCAAGACTGGCTTCAGCTAGCTAGGCGTTTGGTTGCTCGTGGGGATGATGAGGCAGCCAGGCAGGTTTATCTGGAAGCGTTGCGCCATGATACGAAAGATTTTGATGCCTTGCATGAACTAGCCATCTTGGCTTACGACAGTGGCCACCGTTCTGCCGCCAAGACAGCATGGCGGCGCGCAGTCAGTTTTCATCCGGACAGGACTGAGGGCTGGGTAAGTCTGGCCACTGTTTATTTTGAAGAAGAAAACTGGCAAGAAGCTCGACAGCTTTATGCGGCTGCACTTAAACTTCAGCCTGATTGCATTCCGGCCCATCAGGGCATGGCGCGTGTGCTGGAGATTTTGCATGAACCAGCTGAAACACATTGGCAGCAAGGTTTTATTGGCCACTCCCTGCTGACGATGCCCTATCGCGGGCAGGGTTTGGGGTTGCCCTTGCTGCTTTTGGTGTGCGCGCGCAGCGGTAATATTCCGACCAAGCACTGGATAGATGACCGGCATTTTGCAGTCACCGCCATTTATGCTGAGTTCTATGATGGCTTGCCACCTTTGCCGCCCCATGCTCTTATTGTCAATCTTATCGGCGATGCCGACATAGGACGAGCAGCCCTGATTCGCGCACGTGAGATCATTGAGCAGAGTTCAGCGCCAGTCATTAATCCCCCTGATCGAGTCTTGGTCACAGATCGCAGCAGCAATGCGCGCCGCATGGCGGATATTCCAGGCTTAGTCGCTGCTGGTATGACGGCCATGACGCGTTCAGCCCTGTTGAGCGCCAAATTGAGCTATCCGTTTTTGCTGCGTTCGCCGGGGTTTCATGCAGGTCGTCATTTTTACAGGGTTGAGAAACCTGAATCTTTGCAGGATGCGCTGGCGGTATTGCCGGGAGAGGGTTTATTAGCGATAGAGTTTCTTGACGCGCGTGGTAAAGATGGTCTGGTACGCAAGTTTCGCGTGATGTTTATTCAAGGTGTTATGTATCCTTTACATCTGGCAATTTCAGCCGACTGGAAGGTGCATTATTTCTCATCTGCCATGGCCGAAAATCAGGCTTATAGAGAAGAGGAAGCTCGATTTTTGCAGGATATGCAAGCTACCCTGGGATCTAAAGCCATGCTGGCTTTAAAGAACCTACAAGAACGTCTGGCCTTGGATTTTGCCGGTGTGGATTTTGCGCTGGCGGAAGATGGTAGTGTTCTGCTCTTTGAATGCAACGCAACCATGGCCATCTACCCTGCCGAGCCTGATGCTATATGGGATTATCGGCGTCCTGCCTTAAATGCTGCCCTGGAGGCAGCAAGACGTATGCTCTTTCAGCGAGCCTTGCCAATTACGGCGTAGTTGCTGACATGGGTGCGCTGGAACATTCTCCGGAGGTTTGGTCTGAACTGGCCAGCCATGGCCCAAGCTCATTCTGGTTCAGAATACGCAAACGCACTTTAGCCAGTCCTGCGTGGAGTATGCCCAAGCGCTTTGCAGCCATCCAGGAAAGATCGATAATGCGATGGTGACTATGTGGACCGCGGTCATTGATGCGAACAACAACACGTCGATTGGTTTCGGGAGCGTAGACTTCAACCAGGGTTCCCAAGGGTAGGGAACGGTGGGCAGCCGTCAGAGCATTCCCTCTAAAGCGCTGACCGCTGCTGGTACGTCTTCCTATGAAATGACCGCCATACCATGAAGCCAGCCCTTCTTCGGTTACGGTGAGCGGGCTGCTCTCCGGCTGAGGGTTGAGTAGCTCATCGGGTAGTTGCCAGGGCAAAACCAACCCACTGCTGTCCATAGCATCAGCTTGCGCTAGGCAGGGCAGCAGTATAATCACCAGTAAAGCCAGTAACCGCAGCATGTTCAATATAGAACGCGCGTACGGATCGTGCCATCGATCTGTTGGAGTTTTTCCAGCGCCATACTGGAGTATTCAGCATCAACATCCATGACCAGGTAGCCAATATCCTCTTTAGTCATCAGGGACTGTGCACTGATATTGATGTGGTTTTGTGCAAATACCAGGTTGACGGCCGACAGGACTCCCGGGATATTGCGGTGAATGTGCAACAGTCGATGTTTGCCTTCTTGCATAGGTACGGCGACTTCAGGGAAGTTCACGGCAGACAGTGTGGTTCCCGTGTCAGAGTAGCGCACAAATTTCTCGGCTACTTCCAAGCCGATATTAGCTTGTGCCTCCAGGGTGGAGCCGCCTATATGAGGTGTCAGAATGACATTATCAAAACGGCGCAAGGGAGAAATAAACTCTTCATTATTGGCTTTAGGCTCTACAGGGAATACGTCGATAGCTGCGCCAGCTACATGACCTGATGCTAAGGATGCTGACAATGCATCGATATCAACACAGGTGCCGCGAGCCGCGTTGATGAATATGGATCCCCGCTTCATATCGGCAAACTGTTCTGCACGCATCATATTACGGGTAGAGGGCAGATCAGGTACATGCAGTGAGACGACGTCAGACTGCGACAAAAGTTCCTGCATGGTGCCAACCTGGCGGGCATTGCCTAAAGGTAGTTTGGTGACAACATCGTAATAAAGCACTTGCATGCCTAAAGATTCAGCAAGTACAGAAAGCTGAGAGCCTATGGAACCATAGCCAACAATACCCAGGATCTTGCCCCGGGTTTCATAAGAGCCCTCGGCTGATTTGCTCCAGCCGCCACGATGTACAAGCGCATTTTTTTCAGGAATGCCGCGCAACAGGAGTATCAGCTCAGCTAACACCAACTCAGCTACCGAACGTGTATTGGAGTAGGGTGCATTAAAGACGGGGATGCCTCTCAGCATGGCAGCTTTGAGGTTGACCTGGTTGGTTCCTATACAAAAGCAGCCGACAGCAATCAGCTTTTGAGCGGCAGCGAATACTTTTTCAGTCAGCTGAGTGCGTGAGCGAATACCGATAAAGTGAGCATCACGAATACGTTCAATAAGCGCATCTTCATCCAGGGCAGTTTTTAGGTAGTCGATCTGGGTATAGCCGTTGTTCTGGAGTACATTCAGCGCATTCTGGTGCACACCTTCAAGCAGCAGAAACCGGATCTTGGACTTGTCGAGAGAGAACTGACTCATGAGCTTCCTCTGTGGTAAGGGGCCGGATCGATCTGTGCGGCCATGAATTCGGGTCGACTATGTTACCATAAAGCAGGCGGCTGCGTGTGTAGAGGCCGTTTTGTCTGCAGGAGAGGATCATGCACCTGAACCATGAGGATATTCAGGCCCTTGAGGCTATTTTCACCCCCGATCGGGTACGTGTCGATGCTGACACCTTGGCTACTTATGGTCGTGACTGGACCAGAGTTTATACCCCGGCTCCTTCGGCGGTGGTGTTTCCGCGCAGTGCTGAAGAGCTGCAGCGTTTAGTCAAGCTGGCGTGCAAACAGCACTGGGCCTTGGTTCCTTCAGGCGGCCGTACCGGTCTATCAGGAGCGGCTGTAGCCGCCCAGGGAGAGATCGTAGTCAGCTTTGACCGTATGAATCGTATTCTGGAATATATTCCTGAAGACGGCATGGTGCGGGTGGAAGCAGGTGTTGTAACTGAGCAATTACAGGCCTTCGCTGACGAGCATGGTCTGTATTACCCTGTTGATTTTGCTAGCGCCGGCTCCAGCCAGCTGGGTGGAAATATTGGCACTAATGCTGGTGGTATCAAGGTGATACGCTATGGTATGACGCGCGACTGGGTGATGGGCCTGAAGGTGGTGACTGGGCGCGGTGATATTTTGGAGTTGAATGGCGGCATGGTAAAAAATGCCACGGGTTATGATTTAAGACATTTGTTTATCGGGGCTGAAGGAACCTTGGGGTTTGTGGTGGAAGCGACCATGGCGATGGCGCGTAGGCCTTATGATTTGCGCGTTATGGTGCTGGGTGTGCCTGATTTTGCTTCGGTCATGCCCTTGTTGTCGAGTTTTCAGGCGGCCATGGAACTGACTGCTTTCGAGTTTTTTTCAGATTTGGCCTTGGCGTTGGTGACGGAGCACACGGGCTTACCGCGTCCTTTTGAAACCACTTGTCCCTTCTATGTCTTGCTGGAATTCGAAGGAGAGCATGCTCAGGTCGTCGATCTGGCCATGCGTCGTTTTGAGCATGCTCTGGAGCAAGGTTGGGTTATGGATGGCGTCATGAGCCAGAGCCAAAGTCAGGCGACTAATCTCTGGCGTTTACGCGAAGACATTTCTGAAACCATATCGCGTTTTACTCCTTATAAAAATGACATCTCGGTTATTATCCAGAAAGTTCCTGATTTTATTAAAGATATTGATGAAATTGTGGCTCAGGAATACCCTGATTTACAGGTGGTATGGTTTGGCCATATTGGCGATGGTAATTTGCACTTAAATATTCTCAAGCCCGTCGATGCCAGTATGGCTGATTTTGTAGAACGCTGTCAGCGAGTTAATTTGCAGGTGTTTGATGTGGTTCGACGTTACCGCGGTTCTGTTTCAGCAGAGCATGGCGTTGGTTTGACCAAAAAGCCCTATTTAGGCTATACCCGTAGCGAGGAGGAGTTGTTTTATCTGCGCGCCATCAAGCAGGTATTTGACCCCTGCAATATCATTAATCCTGGCAAGGTTATAGATGCCTTGCCGCAAGTCGATCCGGAGGCATGATGCGTACGGTTGATTTCTTTTATGACTTGGGTAGCCCCTATAGCTATTTGGCGGCTACTCAGCTTAAGCGGCTGAATGGTTTGGCTGAGGTACGTTGGCGCCCATTTTTAATTGGTGGGGTATTTAAGGCAACGGGCAACAGTGCGCCGGCCACGGTACCCGCCAAAGGCCCTTATTTATTTAAGGATTTGCAGCGACTCTGCGCATTTTATGCTGTTCCTTTTGCTATGCCTAAAAATTTCCCCGCAAATACGCTGATGGCTATGCGCTGTTTGCATGCGGTAGAAGCTGAGGTTTTGCCGGCTATCAGCATGGCTCTTTTTGAGGCCTATTGGGTCGAAGGTCGTGATATTGCTGATCCTGAAGTTTTAACCGATCTATTAGGTAGTGAAGTGGTCAGGCTGGCCTCTACAGATCCGGTCAAGTTGGCGCTAAAGGACACAACCGATGAAGCGGTGATGCGTGGTGCTTTTGGCGCGCCTACGATGTTTTTAGAAGACGACATGTATTTTGGCGAAGATCGTCTCTTTTTGCTGGAACATGCTTTACGTAAAGGGTCTTGATACATGCGTGTACATCGTTTCCTCGATGGAGGTCAGGCGCCAACCCTGGGCAAGGTGGTGTGTGTTGGCAGGAACTATGCGGAACATGCCAAGGAACTGGGTCATGCTGTGCCTGAGCGTCCGTTATTGTTCATGAAACCTGCAACCAGTGTGGTTCCTCTTGAAGAGCCCATCCATTGGCCTGTGGAAGAAGGCATTTGTCATCACGAAACAGAGCTCAGCGTGCTGATAGGAACTACCTTGTGTCGAGCCCATGCCGAGGAGGCCAGGCATGCCATCATAGGGTGGGGCATAGGTTTAGATCTGACGCTGCGTGATTTGCAAGACAAGTTAAAAAAAGCAGGCCATCCTTGGGAGCGCGCCAAAGCCTTTGATGGTGCTGCGCCCATGTCTCCTTTTTTGCGCACTGATCAATGGCCCAAGGACTGGCAAGATGTGCATTTTGGATTGTTGATCGATGGCGTTGAACGTCAGCGCGGTCATACGGCTGATATGCTCATGCCTATCCTGGCTTTGTTGGTACACATCAGTCATACCTTTACTCTCTGTCCTGGCGACGTTGTGATGACAGGAACGCCAGCGGGAGTGGGGCCTCTGGTATCAGGTCAGCAACTCACCCTGACTTTACATGATCAGGTGTTCACCAGCAGCGTCGCCTGAAGCCTAGTATTCGCGAAATCGGATGATCTGGCGGCGCTCATGTTTGTCGGGGCGATGCGATGATGGCTGCGGTAGACTCTGTCGTTCCACACGGCGCTGTTCCCGGCGCTGGCAGCTGAGTTCGGTTTCCCGGTACAAGGTCTGAGCTTGGGTAGCCGGTCCACGCTCTTCACTTAACCCATGTTTGTCAAACGACCCCTATGTTTCAGTGAAATCTGGTCATTTTGTGGCGTTGTTTTTGTTAACTCATTGATTTGTAACGGATGGTTTTTTGAAAGTCGTTTTGTAGTGCCATAATATATTGTAACTGACCGAAATTAACCTTGCTTTTGTCATATACTTGCTGCATGTATATCCGACAAACACGAACCAACAATAAATCCACCGGCGAGGCTTATATCACCTACCGTCTGGTGCGCAGCGAACGCAGCGGTGGTAAGGTGCGGCAAATCACCTGCCTCAACCTCGGCCGCCATTTTGACGTTGACCCCGAGGACTGGCCGACCTTGTGTGCTCGTATCGAGCAACTGGCACGGGGCCAATCCAACTTTTTGGATCATCAGCTTCCTCCCAAACTGGAGAAGTTGGCACAACACTACGCTGGGCGCTTGATCGCACAAGCGCCTGTCTGTGAACCTCCTCATGATGAAGCGATCGAGGCGGATTATCGTGAGATACAGGTTGATTCCCTGGAACTGATTCAGCCGCGCTCGGTGGGTATTGAGCATGTGGGTTTGTATGCCTTATCCCAGTTGGGTCTGGTGGACAAACTGCAGTCTTTGGGGATCCATGGGGTGATGCAAGCGGCGGTGCTGGGACAGATTATTGGTCGTATGGCGCAGCCTGGCTCTGAGTTGGCCACCTGGAGTTGGCTACGCGAACAGAGTGCCTTGGGGGAGCTGATCGATACTGACTTTGCCATGGCACCCTTGACGCGCATGTACCGAGCTTCGGATGTGTTACTGAAACACCGGGAAGCTATAGAGCAGCATTGTTTTGCTCGGGCCCGTGATTTGTTTGATCTGAAAGAAACGGTGACGCTTTATGATCTGACCAACACTTATTTTGAGGGTGATGCCAGCATGGCGCCTAAGGCAGCCCGGGGTCACTCCAAAGAAAAGCGTACAGATTGCCCCTTGGTGACGTTAGGCTTGGTGTTAGATGGTAGTGGATTTGTCCGCCATTCGCGGTTATTTGAAGGTAATGCCGTGGAGTCACGCACCTTAGAGTCTATGCTGATGGGACTAGGAGCCTCTCCGCAGGCCTTGGTCATTATGGATGGGGGTATAGCCACCGAAGCCAATATCACATGGCTGCGGAAGCAGGGTTACCGGTATCTGGTCGTCAGCCGTGAACGTCAGCGGCAGTTTGATGATGAACAGGCGGTATCGATAGAAAATCAGCAGGGCCAGACCTTGCGCCTGCAGAAGATTGTCCATGAAGATCAGCAGGAAGTGCGTCTGTACTGCCATTCTGAGCAACGAGCACTTAAAGAAAATGCAATGATGGCACAGTTTTGCAAACGTTTTGAAGCTCAACTACAAAAACTGTCTGATGGACTGACACAGCCTCGCGGAGAAAAACGCGCCGGCAAGATAGCTGAACGTATAGGTCGTATCAAGGAAAGATCGAAGGGTATCAGCCAGCATTACCACCTTGATATAGTGACGAATGCTGAGGGGAGCCTCGTACAATCCCTGACATGGCAAAAGGAGGCGATTGCGGGATCGATGGCCACCCACCCTGGGGTCTATTGCTTGCGTAGCAGCGAGGTCGACTGGGATGAAGAACAACTCTGGCGGACGTATTCAATGCTGACGGATCTGGAATCGGTCTTTCGCAGTCTAAAATCAGAACTGGGACTACGTCCGGTGTACCACCGCAAGGAAGATAGAATAGATGGTCATTTATTGATCACCGTCCTAGCCTACCAAGCGGTGCAGGTCGTGCGGCAGCTACTGAAAAAAGAAGGCATCCAGGCCAGCTGGTCGACCCTGCGCAAGATTCTGCAGGTGCAGCGACGGGTAACAGCCACTTTTCAACAGCGCGACGGCGGAACCCTACATATACGCAAGAGCACACGTGCCGAAACAGAACTCATGCGGATCTATCAAATCTTGGGGATTTCGGCAGCACCAGGAGGGACCAAGAAGCTGGTGATGTGACCGCAAATCACAATGTAGTGCCACTTGGAATTTTTTCTTCATCCAACTAATTGATAAATAAAGAATCTTTTTTCGTGCTGACAAACTTGGGCTAGCATGCCATAAATCCGGTCAACAGCAAACGAGCAGCACACACCTTGGCTGGCTCAACATATTCGCCTATCCATAACAGATAAAAAACGCGGGGAAA
>JAJZHP010000121.1 GCA_021804355.1 Pseudomonadota bacterium
TCCACGATCGCGACATCAATGCCGCCACCAACATTCTCGCGCTTGGACATGAGCGTCTTGCAGAAGGAATCCACTCCCTTTCCGCGTAAGCGGCAGCCATCGGCTGAGGGAGGGGAGGATGTCAAGGGTATATGGCAGGGGCTGGCGGCTTGGGTTCCCTGCTTGCTATGTTATTCATTAAGGAAGCTCCAGATAGCTCACAAATTTTTGCATTAGGTCTGATCGCCCTGGGAGCGCTGCAACCCTGGACCTGGTGGCGTAGCCAGGTCCAGAGTGAGATGGCTCAGGCGTGAGCCTGCCGTGCTGTGTTTAGGTCTGTGATTTGGCCATTGAACAGGTGATTGATATCACCCTGGGGCAGCTTTTGTATCAACAAAGCCTGCTGCAGTTGATGGATGGAACCTCCGGCCAGGTAATGAAAACGCAGCCGCAGGCGATCTCCGGCGTTGAGATGAACCGGTTGAGACAAGGGCAAAACCAAATAATGACAGTGCCAGTCGATGGATCGTTGTTCCTGCGCTACGATGGCTACCAGATTTTTGGTAATGAAGCGCAAGGCATTCAACTCGCCTTCGGCATGGGCCTGAAATACGAAATCAGCCCTTAAAAGCAAGGATTGGGCTTCCTGATACTCAATGACACCGTAAATGACAGGGTCGCCTAAACCGATAGTATCAGGCTGGGGCAAACTGGCTTGCTGAAAAAGGGGGATGGGTGCGTGAAAACCCATGAAATCAAAATTCTGTTGTACAGGCTGCACAGCGAGCAAGGTGGTATCGGGCAAAAAGATGGGTAATTTGCCGAATCGTTGTAAATGATGATGACGAAAGGCATCCAGAACCAATAACTGCTGTTCACGTAACAGGGCAGAATGCAGCATTTCACAGATCACCACATCTACTGGAGCTTCAGGTATATAAGTCATGGCATCTGCCAAAACCAGCTGCACACGCTCTCCGCCGGGATTTTGTCGCAGAAGTAGGCGCGCCGTTTCAATCATTTCCGGATTGGCATCGACACAGGTGACCTCGGCACCGCATTGCAGGGCGAAAAATGATAAAACACCGGTTCCTCCGCCGAGCTCCAGAACCTTGTAACCTGGTCTGACGACGGCATGAATACTGCTTTTGAAAGCCTCCATACGTTCCACATTCGCCAGCATTTGACCATGATAATGTGGCGGTATGAATTGGCCGAGTTGTTCACGTTCTGAAACTTGTTGTGTAGTGGTCATGATGTGGTTTTCCTGACGCTAGCCATTGACTTCTCCTATGAAGCAAAGAACGGGCCAAACTAACGATGCGAGGCCAGGCTTCGAGCCAGGGTATTCAGGCGGGGTAAGCGGCTATCGCCAAAGGGCGTCCCTTGTCCGGTGTTGACAGTCAGAGCCAAGCTCAGATTCAGGTCAGCATCAGCCCAGGCCCCACTGCCTCCCCAACCAAAGTGCCCAAACGCATGACGAGGCGAGCGTCCCAGGACAAAGACGCGATGATAGCCAAGTCGCCAGTGCATGGGGATGGCAATCACCTGACCATGCTTTCGGTTTTGTACGTGAGTCGCTTGTTGCCAAGTGGCTGCTTGTAGCCAGGGTTTGCCTTGCCAGCGGCCATGATCTGCCATCGCGGCATAGACCTTGGCGAGCGAGCGGGCCGTGAACATACCATTGGCGGCAGGAATGCAGGCTTGACGAACCTGTGTACTATTAAAGTCCAGTTGTCCGATACCATGGGGACGTAATCCTGCCAGCATACTGGCGCGATCAAAACTGGTTAGTCTCATATAAACGGACATGGCTTGATCACGGCCGCTGGTTAAAATCCGCTGACTCCAACTAGGTCGCGTTGTTTTATCCTGAGGAGCAATCAGATCTGCCGCCCGAGCTAACTGAGCGCTAGGCAGGCCGATAAAACAGCCATCAAGGCTTAGCTCCTGAACCAGATAGGTTTTAACTAGCGTAGCGATATCCTGCCCTGTACTGCGTTGTAAAATTTCACCGACCAACCATCCCCAGGTGAGCGCGTGATACCCCCAGGTTGCGCCAGGGGGGTGCAGCGGTGTGGCAACTTCCAGCCGTTGTACCATACGTTGCCAATCGAGCATGTCATGGGCATCGGCAACCAGGGAACGTATATCGTACAAACCTGCTTCATGGCAGAGCAAATGACGCAGGGTGATGCCTTCTTTGCCCTGACAGGCAAATTCTGGCCAGTACCGGCAAACCTTGTCCGAGTAATTGAGCTTGCCCAGATCTACCAGTTTGTGGGTCAGTGTTGCCAGTATGCCTTTGGTGGTCGAATAAGACATGGCCAGCGTGTCTTCTTCCCAGGCAGCTCCCTCATGATTGCGACTTCCTCCCCAGATATCGACCACTACTTTTCCCCGATGGTAGATGCACAGGGCTGCTCCACCCGGAGCATTGATGGGAAGCATGGTTCTAAATAATGCTGCCAATGCAATAAAATCGTGATGTACATAGCCCTGAATAGATGAATGCATGCTCTATCCCCTCGGTTCAGCACTGTGTACCATGCGCCTTCAGTCAGGATCAAGTCAGGTAAATAGTTGTGCATTCATGGCAAAAATGGGTTGTCTGCGGCCTTATGACTTCGGTGTTGCTGTTGTGGGCTCTGGACCTGGGGCCGGCTGGGCACTTATGGGGTGTGCACAATTTGGCCGTAGGCGACTTATTGCAGTTGCGGGGGTGGCGTAGCTTGCTGGCCCTGGCAGAAGGTTCAGCATTAGCTGCCTGTGGTCTGGTCATGCAAAGTTTGTTTAGAAACCCTCTGGTAGATGCCAGCTTGCTGGGGGTTTCCCAGGCGGCGGCCTTGGGACTGGCCCTGGGTTTGGTCGTGGGGTGGCCTGTGGCTATGCAACATTTACTGGCGGCAGGATGTGCCTTTATCGTCCTCACGCTGTTGATGGGCTTGATGCGACAGTTTCGTTATGCAGGTTTGGGTCTGGTATTGTTGTTAGGGCTGGCCTTAAATGCCTTATTAGGCGCAGGGCTGCAGTTGATGTTGGCATGGATGCCTGCCTCGGCGCTACAAGGGGTGATGGGCTTTCTACAAGGCAGTTTTGCCCAGGCAGGTGGGCAGGATGTTCTGGTGGTATGGGGCAGTACCCTGGTCATGGTGCTGGCTATTTACCATTACCGACGTCAGCTGGATCTGATGTTGTTGGGTTCAGAGGCTGCTCGTACAGCCGGGGTAGACAGCGAGCAGCTGCAAGCCGTATTTATCCTGTTATCAGCGGTTGTGGTAGCCATACTGGTTCGTTATGCGGGTGTTATCGGTTTTGTCGGTATGATGGCCCCTGCCTTGGTGCGCTGGCGTTTGTCGGGAGGACACGGGGTTTGGTTGCCCTGGTCACTATGGGTAGGTGCCAGCATGGCCTTATTGGCAGATATTCTGGCCCGCACGCTGGTGGCTCCGGCTGAACTGCCGGTGGGTGTAGTCAGTTCCCTGTTGGGGGCGCCGGTGTTTATTTTAATGTTATTCAGCTTGCGTTGGCAAAGAACATGATGCTGTCCATTCAAAACGCTACGCTGCTGCGTCAGCGTATACCTTTATTAACCCGGATTGATTTTGCGCTCTTGGCAGGTACTTGTGTCGCTTTACTGGGAGAAAATGGTAGTGGCAAAAGCAGTCTGCTCCATGCGCTTGCCGATGCCGAACCAGGTCATCTGCACTGGCGAGGAGGGGATATTGCCTGGGGGATACCGCCCACCAAGGATTTAACTGTTCGCGCGCGCTATCGTAGCCTATCCCGCCAGCGCATAGAGGCTCCCTTGGGTTTAACGGTCCATGATGTCCTGGCACTGGCAAGTGATCACCCTGGGGTCGCGATCCAACGTTGGCAGTTGGAGGATTTGGCGCCGCGCCGAACAGAAACACTTTCTGGCGGTCAGTTACAGCGGCTTGAACTGGCGCGTAGCTGGTCCCAGATCCAGGATCAATGTGGAGTTTGGATGTTAGATGAACCTTTTAATATGCTGGACTTGCGTTGGCAAGATGGCTTGGGTCGACTCATGTCGGAACACTGCCAACAGGGAGGGAGCGTGTTGTTTAGCGTGCATGATCTTGGGCGGGCACGTCAATACGCTCACGGAGTTTTGATGCTAGGCGAGGGCTGCCAGCTTGCCTTTGGTGGACTGGACTTGTTGGAAAGGCATGATTTGCTGGCCCGGGTGTATGGTTTACCTGTCCATCATGAGGCATGGCTTTAAGGTTGTTGATCGAGCAACTTATTTAGCCATAGGTCGGCTGCTTCCACTTCAGAAAAAAAGGCGACCGGACCACTGTTTTTATACAGGGGAGTCAGCATTTTTTGCATGATCGCTGCGCCTTCGGTGCCAGGGGGGTATACCCAGGCGGTACCTAGGCGTGTCCGGTTAAATTCCAAAAGCAGATGGTTACCTATTTGCTGTAAAGCCTCTTGGGAGCACAAGGCTGAGTTGCGAACAATCAACATGGTTACCCAAGGCAAGTGGTAATCAAAATTAGCCAAGGTCAATAAATCCTGATGGGCAACATGAACAAATTCCAGGTTCCAAGGCCCCTCCATGTGACGGATGATTTTTCTTCCCTGTACCTCGATACGGATGGAGCCATGAGGTCTAAACGACGTCGGCATGCAGTTTTCCTAGGTCACCAGATAGCTTGTTAGCAGATTGGCCAGTTCCTGATCCTCGCCTGTGATATGAGCTACCCACCAGTAACTTAAAAAAGCCATCAATTTCTCGACAGCGCGAGGAGACTCTGTCTCCAATTCCTGCCGAAACTCTCGTAGACGATTAATGTAATAGTCGTGACTACCTTTATGCAGGATCCAGACTCCTGACTGCTCAATACCAGCCTGGTGCGCAAACCGTTCTTCGGTTGCAAAATGATCATCGGCATAACCATTAAATTCTTGTAACATTTGCCATGAAGTAGCCGATGAGATATCCAACCTGGGCTGATCAGCAAAGTAATTATTAAGCAAGAAAACCAGATGCTGGTGTTGAGTGTCTATAAGTTCTATCCCGGTACAGTATTCTGCTTTCCAGGTGATATTCACAGCAAGACTCCCGTTTCTCCCTAAGGGAAAAGCTATAGATGTATGAAGAAAATCCAGCAAGCTGAACCTATATTATAGAATAGGGTGAGATTTTTGAAAAAAACACCTGGCTCGTCTGAGAAAGTTAATAATGGTATCGGCATAGACCCGTTGAAGCTCCTCATCCCATCGACGGGACCAGAAGCCAGAAAGATGTTGCTTAAGTGCATCAGGCTTTGCATCAGATATGCTGTTTCTTCAAGGGTATTGAAATCTTGCAACGACAACATGATGACCGGTTGCCGCCGCTGGGCAGGTAATGCGAACTGGAGCGCTATGCTATAAGTTATAGCTTCCATATCTGCCCTTTGCTTTGCTTGTATAAAGCACCGCCCTGTCGCTGTCAGATCAGGGCGGCAGATAGGGTTAACGGGGTATGATCGTGCCTTGCAGATGGGGCTTTCCGCTGGCCATATCATGGAGTCCAAAGAGACGCTGATGCTCATTCAGATAGCAACTGAATCCCACCTGGGCGGGCAGCAGAATGGGCAGCTTGAACTGTACATCAACCTCATAAGTATCTGGTAAGTCCGGTTGCAAAGCAGCTAGACAGCGAGCTTTGCTCCACATGCCATGGGCTATCGCTTGCGGAAACCCAAAGAGTCGGGCACTCAGGGCATGCAGGTGTATAGGGTTAAAGTCCCCAGAGACACGCGCATAACGTCGTCCTAAGCCTTCATCCAAAAACCATATATCGCTAGGTGTTGGGGCTACGGCAGAGTGTTTGGACTCTTTGGTTTGCTTTGAGGATTTACCCTGCGCTTGACGATGCAACATGGTGCTAACGCTTTCCCAGACTACTTCAGCATCCATGGAAACCTGGGTGATGACTGAAAATGCCTGACCTTTGTCATGTGACTGCAGATTGCCCAATCGACATTCAATGCTAAGTGGCTGCTGGCTTGGCAAGGGACGATGCTGGGTAATCCGGTTGGCAATATGCACCAGTCCCAGCAATGGAAAGGGAAAATCAGTACGTGTCATCAAGGCCATATGCAGGGGGAAAGCCAACATATGGGGGTAAGTAACCGGCAGGGTGGAGCTTTCCATGAAGCCACAAACAGACTGATACTGGCTGAGATGCTTACGGTCAATATTGACGTTCGCCAGGCGCAAGCCTTGTTCAGGCAGCATCCGGTTAGATTTGCGCAGTAGGCTGGATAATAGTACGCGAGGGTACATAGTCAGCACCTGAGGGCTGTGATTCATTTCCTCGATCAGCATGATTAAGCTCCCAGCAGACTTTGACCACATACACGGACAACGTTGCCATAGAGTCCGCTGGAAGCCGGGTTGGCATACCAGGCTATGGTTTCAGCAACATCGACGGGAAGTCCACCCTGGGACATGGAATTCATGCGTCGGCCTGCTTCACGGATAGCAAAAGGAATGGCTGCTGTCATTTGAGTTTCAATAAAGCCAGGAGCTACAGCATTGATGGTGATGCCAGCCTCAGCGTAGGCTGCCGCCTGAGCCTGCACCATGCCGATTACGCCGGCCTTGGAGGTGGCATAGTTGGTCTGACCCATGTTGCCAGCGATGCCGCTGATCGAGGATACACAGATGATGCGCGCGTTATGGCGCAAAGCCTTCTTCTCCAGAAGCGCCTGATTAATACGCTCTTCACTGCTCAGGTTGACATTAATCACCATGTTCCAGAGGTCAGGGTTCATGCGTCCCAGGGTCTTGTCGCGGGTGATGCCAGCATTATGCACGATGATATCCAGTCCCTGATGTTTTTCCAGGACGTGTTTAGCCAAGGCCAGGGGTGCTTCGGCATCCGTGATGTTTAAGGCAAGACTGCTGCCCCCGATAGCATTAGCGACAGCCATCAAATCCTTTTCAACCTGAGGGACATCGAGGCAAATGACATGAGCTCCATCGCGAGCCAAAACCTGGGCAATCGCTTCACCGATACCCCGCGAAGCGCCTGTGACTAGGGCTACTTTGCCCGCCAATGGGGACTTCCAGTCAACGGCGGCTACATGGCTGCTGGGACGTATGGTAATCACCTGACCCGAGACATAGGCCGATTTAGGCGATAAATAGAAACGCAGACT
>JAJZHP010000122.1 GCA_021804355.1 Pseudomonadota bacterium
AGAAGCTGAAGTGGAATATCAAGACAGAACCTCTCCTGCCATCGATGTAGCCTTTACAGTCTGTGATACGGATGAACTGATGCGTCGTTGCGGGTCACTGACATGGACAGGTCAGGCTGCACTGGTGATCTGGACGACGACTCCATGGACCTTGCCTGCCAATCAAGCCGTATGTGTGCATCCTGAGATCAGCTATGTGCTGGTGGATACCGGAGAACGTGTTTTGGTGCTGGCCAAGTCCCTGCATGAGGCCGCTTTGTTACGTTATGGACTGACGGGGCAGGTGCTCGCTGAGGTCACAGGGCGGGAGTTGGAGGGACTATCACTTAACCACCCTTGGGATTCGCGTCGGGTGCCTGTCATCGTGGGCGAGCATGTGACCGAAGATGCGGGGACGGGCTGTGTGCATACAGCGCCAGCGCATGGCCAAGAGGACTACGCGGTAGGTTTGGTATATCACTTGCCGGTAGATAATCCGGTCGATGCAGATGGAAGGTTTCATGCATCGGTACCGCTGTTGGGTGGACAGCAGGTGTTTAAGGCCAATGCTGTGATCATTGAACTGTTGAAGGAGCATGGTGTTCTGCTCAGTCATCAGCCTCTTGTGCATAGTTACCCACACTGCTGGAGGCATAAAACACCGGTGATTTTTCGGGCAACGCCGCAATGGTTTATCAGCATGCAGCAGTCAGGTTTGCGTGATGCCGCCCTGACGGCGATAGATCAGGTGGATTGGGTGCCTGACTGGGGTCAGGCGCGTATACGAGGCATGGTTGAACAGCGTCCAGACTGGTGTATTTCTCGTCAGCGTACTTGGGGCGTACCCTTGCCCTTGTTTGTGCATCGCGAACTGGGTCATTGGCACCCTGATACACCGGCGTTGATTGAAAAGATCGCTGAACGCATCGAGCTCGAAGGTATGGATGCCTGGTTTGCCTCAGAAGATCATGTGTGGTTGGGTGATGAAGCACTTCAGTATGAGCGCGTTAAAGATACTTTGGATGTGTGGTTTGATTCAGGGGTGACGCATGCCTGTGTGCTGGATCGCCGCCCTGACTTGGGTAGTCCAGCTGATTTGTATCTGGAAGGGTCTGATCAACATCGCGGATGGTTTCAGTCGTCCTTATTAAGCTCGGTAGGGATGACCGGCCATGCGCCGTTTCGTCAGGTGCTGACGCATGGATTTACGGTCGATGGTCAGGGGCGCAAAATGGCCAAATCCTTAGGCAATGTGATCGCCCCACAAAAAGTTTGGGATAGCTTGGGGGCTGATGTCTTACGGCTGTGGGTGGCGGCAACGGATTACCGTGGGGAAATGTCGGTTAGTGATGAGATTTTAAGCCGTGCAGCCGATGCTTATCGTCGGATTCGTAATACCTTGCGTTATCTGCTGGCGAACTTAAATGATTTTTCTCCCGAGCGCGATGCCTTGCCCGCTGAGTCTATGTTGGCACTGGATCGATGGGTGGTGGATCGTGCAGCTCAATTGCAGACGGAGATTTGTGCGGCCTACGATGATTATCAGTTTCATGTGATTTACCATCGCCTGCACAACTTTTGTACCGTGGATCTTGGCGGTTTTTATCTGGATATTATCAAGGACCGCCAATACACCATGCAGGCGGATAGTCAGGCCCGTCGTTCGGCACAGACAGCGCAATGGCATATTGCAGAAGCCATGGTACGCTGGATGGCACCTATCCTTTGTTTTACCGCAGATGAGGCTTGGGGGTTTTTACCTGGGTCACGGACAGCTTCTGTGCATACGTCCATGTGGTATGAAGGCTTAACGCGATTACCTGAGCATTCGAGCCAGGAGGTCTTGAGTCTGGAGTTCTGGGATGATCTTATCAAGCTCAAGTCCATCGTGAACAAACAGCTGGAAGGAGCCCGTGTTGAACAAGGCATGGGTTCAGGTCTTTCGGCGAGCGTCGATCTTTATGTCTCACCTGCCTGGAAGCAGCGCTTGATGTTGCTGGGTGATGAGTTGCGTTTTGTGTTGATCACCTCGGCAGTGAATTTGCATGAAGTTCCTGAGGGGCAAGATCAGGAGGTTACCGGAATCAGAGCAGTAGTAAACCCTAGTCAATATACTAAATGTGTTCGATGCTGGCATTATGTTGCCGATGTGGGACAGCATGAGCAACACCCTGAGTTATGCAGTCGCTGTGTCGCGAATATAGAGGGTGTGGGTGAAGTGCGGAGGTTCGCATGAAGCTGCATGTGCCTCATATGCGGTGGTTGATCATCACAGGGTTGGTGGTGTTACTAGATGCCTGGAGCAAGTCCGACATTACAAGGCATTTATCGCTTTATCAATCCTATACCCTGGTGCCTGGATTGCTGGACTTTACCCTGTTGCATAATACTGGAGCGGCTTTCAGCTTTTTGTACGGAGCCGGCGGCTGGCAACGTTGGTTGTTTGCTGGTATAGCCGTGGTGGTATCAGGTGCTTTGCTGGTTTGGTTGTTGAGTCTGGCTGAATCCATGATATTTTTGCCCCTAGCTATCAGTCTGATCATGGGGGGGGCCTTAGGTAATCTTCTGGATCGTCTAAGTCTAGGCTATGTTGTTGATTTTATTCATGTACATTATCACGGATGGCATTTTCCTGCCTTTAATCTGGCGGATTCGGCCATTACGCTGGGTACGGTGATGCTGCTGATCGATATGGTCTGGTTTGAGGAGCGTCGACGTGGTTGAGCACATAGCACCGGGGCGTCGCCTTCAATTGCACTTCTCGGTGAGTCTGGCGGATGGCCAGATCATTGATAGTTCTCGACATCGCACACCGGCACCGACGCTGGTGGTGGGAGATGGCACATTATTGCCAGGATTTGAGGATGTGCTACTGGGCCTTAAAGCGGGTGACCGACGTTCATTTATCATGCCGGCCGGTCAAGGATTTGGTGAGAGGAATCCTGATAATCTGCAGACCTTTTTGCGTACTGACTTTAGTGGCATAGAACTGTCACGGGGTACGATGCTGTCATTTGCCGACAAGGCCCGTAGCGAGTTGCCTGGCGTTGTGGTCTCCCTGGATGAGGAACATGTCGTGGTGGATTTTAATCACCCGCTGGCAGGCCGAGAGCTGATTTTTGAAGTGGAGATTCTGCATGTGTTTGAGGCAGAGGCCCAACCTGTTTCTCTGCAGTCATCCGGAGGTGGTTATGCGCATTAAACTGGCGAATCCACGGGGCTTCTGTGCTGGCGTCGATAGAGCTATTGAGATTGTCAATCGCGCATTGGAGGTCTTTGGGCCTCCCATTCATGTGCGGCATGAGGTGGTACATAACCGCTTTGTAGTCGAGGATTTGCGTCAGCGCGGTGCTTTGTTTGTCGATGAGCTTGATGAGGTTCCTGATGGCGGTATCGTTATTTTCAGTGCCCACGGTGTTTCTCGATCAGTGCGGGAGGAAGCTCAGGGTCGGCAATTAAAAGTGTTTGATGCGACCTGTCCCTTGGTGACCAAGGTTCATCTTGAAGTGGCCCGTTATTCACGTGCCGGCATGGAAAGTATCTTGATAGGCCATGCGGGCCACCCCGAGGTGGAAGGCACCATGGGACAGTATGACAGCCGAGCAGGAGGAGCCATCTACCTGGTTGAAGATGAACAGGATGTTGCAGAACTTCAGGTGCGAGATGCGGAGCATTTGGCGTTTGTAACGCAAACCACGCTGTCAGTCGACGATGCGGCCAGGGTTATCGAGGCGCTTAGGTCACGTTTTCCTTCCATACAGGGGCCTCGTAAGGACGATATCTGTTATGCCACGCAGAATCGTCAGGATGCCGTACGCGAACTGGCTCAGGATAGTGATCTGGTGTTGGTCGTAGGTTCAGTGAATTCATCCAACAGTAATCGTTTGCGAGAGCTCGCCGAGCGTATGGGAAAACGAGCTTACCTCATTGATGGTGCCGAGAGTATTGATCCTGCTTGGCTAGAGGGAGTACAGCAAGTGGGCGTAACGGCGGGGGCGTCAGCGCCTGAAGTGCTGGTTCAGGCTGTGGTACAAAAACTTCAGGCTTTGGGTGGGCAGGACGTCGAAGAAGAGACGGGACGTCCTGAGAACATCGTGTTCAGTATGCCCAAGGAGCTACGTATTCCGCTGAGCGAGGTCTGATCAGGCTTTGGGCTTTTTGATATCAGCAAAAATCACGGCTTCAACATAGCCACACAAGATATGCCCGAGCAGGATATGGTTTTCCTGAATGCGCGGTGTATGTGTAGCGGGTACCTGCAGAGCATGATCGCACAATCCGGGTAGGATGCCGTTGGCTCCGGTAAGCGCCACGGTGACGATGCCCATGCGTCGCGCTTCCTCGACAGCAAGGACGACGTTGCGTGAGTTGCCAGACGTAGATATGCCGATCAGGATGTCCCCTTCGCGTCCTTGAGCCTGTACCTGGCGACGAAAAACATGTTCATAACCATAGTCATTGCCGATGGCTGTCAGCATGGAAGTGTCGGTGCTCAGGGCCAGTGAGGGTATGCCGGGGCGATCAAAGTCAAAGCGGCTGACAAACTCAGCTGCGATATGCTGAGCGTCGGCAGCTGATCCGCCATTGCCGGCAAGCATGACTTTATTGCCTTGACGAAAAGCCTGAATACAAACGTCGGCAACGCGTTGTAGGCGATCCAACAAGGCTTGATCATTCAGGACTTTCTGTTTGACCGCCAGGGAATCCTCAATGCATTGCCGAATGTAGCTCATGTCACTCATTGTAAATCCTCCTCGTGGGGCAGTTATTGTAATAGGAAGTCGGTATTAAGTTCAAAAATGGTGATCATTGACCGTTGGTCGGGCACAAAAACCGTCTAAGTAAGCGGTGCTGGTAGATCGTGCATGGCTTTGTTACACCGTTGAATAGGAAAGTGCGCTATCAGGCGCTGCATAACCTAAGGGCAAGTCCATCATGAGCAAAGCAGGGTTGGAGTGTGGTCGATGTCGTTCTCAGGGTTTTACCCTGGTGGAGCTCTTGACGACATTAGCTATCGTAATCATCACCCTGACTTACGGTGTGCCCTTATTTAAAACTACAGTTTCAAATAATCGAACTGCAGGAGCAGCATCTTCATTTGCTTCAACACTGTCAGAGGCGCGTTCTTTAGCGCTATCGTTGCCTGCCTCTTGGTATGTTTCAGTGGTACCAGGATCGGGGGCTTCGGTGGCCGCTGCCGCTTCGTCCCCTAATGGCTGGAGTGATGGTTGGCGTATCATCACGGTGCCATATGTAGGCGCTGCCGGCGCGGGGGCTCTGGCAACCAGTGGCCAGGACTGGGTAGGTGCAACAGCCACCAGTCTAGCTTCACAAACAGCTTCGACTGCCCCCAAGGATCAAGTCTATCTGGGCTATGCTCCAACAACATCCACCGGTATTCAAGTGTCTGTATTGACGACCGTTTCAGGAACCAATACGACATCGAATGCGACGCTTACCAGTATTAACTTAAATAACTTGGGTCAATTGGTTGATGCCAACGGAAACTTGTTGGCTGGCCAGGATGTCCAGGCACAAATATGTGATCTGAGTATGTCGGGAGTGACGGGGCAGCATGGTGGTCGAGTTGTTATGACGTTACAGGGCAACATTACCAATATGCCACCATCCAGTTCCTTGTACGTCAATCCCTGTCCATGAGGCGCGCCATGCAAAGACAGAATGGGTTTTCACTCGTAGAAGTCCTCGTTGCCTTGCTCCTATTGGCTGTAGGCGCTCTAGGCTTTGTGGCGATGACCATCAGCAGTTCAAAGCTGACCGGTATAGCTTTTGAGCGGGTTCAGGCAACTGCACTAGCTGAGGATCTTATTGAACGAATCAATATCAATTATCCAGGTGTAGCTACGCCTTATTACGTCAGTACCTATACCTCGGCACCAACAACCTATGACACAGCATGTGAGTCTACGAGCAATTGTGCTCGTCAAGGTCAGGATATGGCCGCTTATGATTTGGCACAAGTTGAGTACGAAGCCAATCAGCTGCTGCCGCAAGGACTCGTTGAGGTTCTATTGCCTGCGACTGCTAACAATCATGTGCAGGTGTTGGTTAGTTGGGGAGGCACGACACCTACGGTGGGTACGGGGCCCAATGATTGCGTCAGCCTGGCTTCTACGGTCTACAGCTATAACAGCGGCGCAAACTGCATAGTTTTGGAGTCAACAGTCCAATGAACTACAAAGATTCGCAAGGCTACAGCTTGATTGAGCTCATGGTGGCACTATTGCTCGGGTTGTTGGTGTCAGGTGCAGCCTTACAACTTTATTTGACTAGTCAGGTTTCATTAGGGACCCAGTCAGCAGCATCTCAAGCTCAAGACAAAGGTCGTTTTGCCATGGATCAAATGTTGGCAGATCTACGGCGTGCAGGAGAAACCCCCTCAAACAGTCAGTATATTACTTCACAGGCTGTAGGTTTACCTTCTGAAGTAGCAACGACGATGAATACTTCCTGGCCGACATCCTTAACGATCCCTCCAGACACGGATCCGATTACAGGGAGCAATGCATTTGCTGTCACCTATTATGCCGACCCTACGGTGGCAACGCCTACCGATTGCAATGGTTTTCCCACAACGATTACGGCAGGTGTTAGTCAGATAACCAATATTTATTTCGTAGCGAAAGCCAGTTCATATACGACGGCCAATCCCATCATGAGTCTTTGGTGTGAAGGTAATGGAACCGTACCTACGGGTATTAGTCCTTCCCAGGAACTGCTTAAGGGGATCAATGTGATGCGGGTTCTCTATGGCGCTGATAATCTTGTTGATGGAGTTTTATCTCCTTCCATCTGGATTTCTGACCCCAACAGCCTGAATACGGTCGGCCCACCGGCTGTTCAGATTCCTGTGGTAGGTGCGCGAGTAGCTATCTTGGTGCAATCAGATAACTCCATGGTGAATCTACCGACTCAGGCGACATCCATACAGGTACTTAACTGTGTCGTACCTACTAACTGCGCAACGACGGTTAATTTGGCTGATGGTTTTTTGCGACGCTTATTTGTGGGCTCTACCCTGTTGCGTAACAATCTCAATCCGGGGAATACGTCATGGTAAATCGTGAGCGATTCAGGTCAGGACAACAGGGGATAACGCTGA
>JAJZHP010000123.1 GCA_021804355.1 Pseudomonadota bacterium
AGGCTATCTCGAAACTATGGCTGAGGGTAGCCATGATATGCCTCCTCGCTGGGTCAAGGCTGTAGGACAAATGCAGGCACAAGCGCAACGCATGGCTCACATCGTTAATGATTTGCTGACTCTGTCCCGGCTGGAGTCTTCGCCTGAGAAGGGCAGGGAAGTGGTGATTGATATTCCGGCCATGATTCAGGAAATTCGCATGGATGCCTTGGTCTATGGGGCCGACAAATCTCAAACGATACATCTGCACATCGACCCCTACTTGAATCTTTACGCCATCTCAGAAGATATACGCAGCGCCTTCATGAATCTGGTAACGAATGCCGTTAAATACTCCCCTCCTGATGGCGAGATTACCCTGCGCTGGTGGCGTGATTTTGGCGGAGCCTATTTCGTGGTCGAAGATCAGGGCATAGGGATTGATACCCACCACATGCCTCGCCTGACCGAACGCTTTTACCGCATTGATGTCAGTCGCTCAAAACGCCTGGGCGGCACCGGGCTGGGCCTGGCTATCGTCAAACATGTACTTATCAACCATGATGCCGAACTGAGTGTCGAGTCTGAACTCGGCAAGGGCTCGATGTTCATGGTTCATTTCAAGCCCGAGCGGGTCAGGATACAAGCATCGCTTGCAGCGCCAGAAGCAGACGATGATTTTCCTCAGGAAGACCTACCGTAACACGCAGCCAGTTATCAATTCGACCGCCCGCAAAGTGACGAACAAATATATGTTTCGAACGCAAGTCAGCGCAGATCTCACGGGCTGGGCGCGGGTGACTCACCATCAAAAAATTAGCGGCTGAAGGCAGTACGCTAAAACCTAAATCTACCAAGCCCTGGGTTAGTTGTTCACGGCTGTCGACTATGGCTTGGGTGGTTTTAGCAAACCAAGCAACATCCTGCAGGGCAGCCACAGCAGCCTGCTGAGCCAAACGATCCAGAGGATAGGAGTTAAAGGAATTCTTGATACGGTTCAGCGCCTCAATCAAGGGTTCCTGACCCATGGCAAACCCAACACGCATACCCGCCAGCGACCATGATTTTGAAAAGGTCTGCACCACCAGAAGATTAGGAAAATCTGCAATCATCGTTGCTGCCGATTGCCCGCCAAAATCGATATAGGCCTCATCAACGACCACGACTGAATCGGTATTAAATCGCAGCAAGGAGCGCAGTGCTGATAAATCGAGAAATCGTCCTGTGGGCGCATTAGGATTGGCTATTAAAATACCCCCATTGGGCTGCCGATAATCCTCAACATTCAGGGCAAAGTTCTCATCCAGAGGGATCATCCGGTATGAGACATCATACAAACGTGCATACGTCGTGTAAAAACTATACGTAATATCGGGAAAGAGCACAGGTTGTGGGTGTTGCAACAAGCCATGAAAAACATGTGCCAACACTTCATCAGAACCATTGCCGACAAAAACCTGCTGGCGGTTAAGGGAAAATCGCTGCGCCAATGCATCGCGTAGCTGGGTCGATTCCGGGTCAGGGTAGCGGCGCAGATCATCGGTAATATGCGCTTTCAGTGCAGCAAGCACCTGAGGTGACGGGCCATAGGGATTTTCATTGGTATTGAGCTTGACCATGCCAGACACTTGTGGCTGTTCACCTGGCTTATAGGGTTCTAACCCGGCAACGCGCTCACTCCAAAAACGGCTCATCGGCTTTCTCTCCAAAAGCGAACCGTTATGATAGCTTCACCCGTCGCCGCCATAAACCCCTAATGAGATTCCGCATCATTTTTACTGGCAATGGCTTTTTCCACCAGGTCAAAACTGGTATGCCTCACATCTGCACCCTTGACCAGAAATATGAGTTGCTCAGAGATATTACGCGCATGGTCACCGATACGCTCCAGAGAGCGCAAAACCCACATGATGTTCAGTACCCGGGAAATTGATCTGGGATCTTCCATCATATACGTCACCAGCGCACGTGTCGCCGATTTGTATTCCTGATCGATGGTGGTATCCGCCCGCATCACCGAAAATGCCAACTCGACATCAAAGCGAGCGAAAGCATCCAGCGCATCACCTATCATCTGGCGAACCTGCTTCCCTATATGGCGAGACTCCACGTAACCTCGTGGCGACTCACCCTCTTCGCTAAGGGCGATGGCATAACGTGCAATTTTGTAAGCCTCATCACCTATGCGCTCTAAATCGATGATAGCCTTACCAATCGCAATGATCATACGCAAATCCGAGGCAGCAGGCTGGCGACGAGCCAGGATACGTACGCACTCTTCATCTATGCGCGTTTCCATGGCATTGATGGCGGTTTCATCAGCCTGAACCTGTATGGCAAGATCTGCATCGCCCGACAGTAAGGCATCAATCGCATCACCTACCTGCTTCTCAACACGTCCTCCCATGGCAAGAAAATGATTTCTCACCTCGTCAAGTTCCGAGTTGAACTGCTGCGATATGTGGTGACCGAAATCTTCTTTATTGGGCATACCGATTCTCCACAACCACATCCATTCCCTGACTTAAGTATGTACCCAAAAAATCAGCCGTACCTGCCTGTTATGTAATCTTCCGTCTGTTTAAAGCGAGGATTTGTGAACAGCGTATCAGTATCACCAAATTCAATCATTTTACCCAGGTACATAAAGGCCGTGTAATCAGACACGCGTGCCGCCTGTTGCATATTGTGGGTAACAATGGCGATCGTATAGGTTTCCTTAAGTTCGTGTATCAGTTCTTCGATTTTCAGCGTTGATATGGGATCCAGGGCGGAGGCCGGCTCATCAAGCAGCAAGACTTCGGGTTGTATCGCAATGGCACGAGCAATAACCAGACGCTGTTGCTGCCCACCTGAGAGTCCCAAGGCAGAGTCATGCAGTCGATCCGCTACTTCTTCCCACAAGGCAGCACCACGTAGCGACTCTTCCACAACCTCGTCCAGGATACGTTTCTTATTGATACCCTGTAGCCTTAGGCCGTAAGCCACATTTTCATAAATACTTTTGGGAAAGGGATTAGGTTTTTGAAACACCATGCCAATGCGCCGACGCAGACGCGTGACATCGACTTGCTTGTCAAAAATACTCTTACCATCCAGCAGTATGTCCCCTTGGGTGCGACAGGACGGGACTAGGTCGTTCATACGGTTAAAACAACGCAAAAGCGTGGATTTGCCGCAGCCTGAAGGACCAATAAACGCTGTCACCTTGCGATGCGGTATGACCAGGTTCACATCATAGAGGGCTTGTTTATCCCCATAAAAAAGATCAAGGTGCTCAGCTCGTAAGGCGATGTTCTGAGGTTCAATATGAACCTGTCCTGTTTTCTGAACAATCGTTATATCATCCACAACGTCTATCCGCTGCTCATGGGCAAGCTTTTCAACATTCTCGGGCATGGTTATGTCCACTTCGAGGCTCATGTAATCTTCAAATAGCAGCTGGGGGGACTTGCATGTCATCACCCGGCAGGGATCGGCTACAGTATCCATCCCGGATCCTGTCAGGCCGGTGACAGGCCTCAGCAGGATGCTACGTGCACATTGTGACCATTTTATTACATTCAGAGCCTTCCTGCTCGTCCTGTGAGAAAATATGCGCACTAAGTGTGTATATTGTCCTAATGGAGCTGATGATGACTGATGACGAGCACAAAATACCTGAGGGCGAATTAGCTCTACAAACTATTGCCATGCCTGGTGATGCTAACGGCAACGGTGATATCTTTGGCGGTTGGGTAGTATCGCAGATGGATCTTGCCGCCGGTGTGACGGCGCGCAAGCGAGCACGCGGACGTGTTGCTACCGTAGCCATTGACGCCATGACCTTTCTTAAACCCATGAAGGTGGGTGATATCATCGGTTGCTATACTACGATTGAACATGTCGGCCGTAGTTCGATACGAATTGCCGTTGAAGTTTGGAAAACTGATGATTTTTCCAGTCTTCAGATGAAACTGACCGAAGGTATTTTTACCTTTGTAGCTATAGATGATCAGGGCAAAAGCCGCTCAGTACCTAGCGCTGTGGCTTCTTAATCCCCATTACACCTTGCACGGAGTTTTACCGATGGATTCAACGTCACCCCGTTCCCCCCAAGGAAGACTATCGTTGCAGACCATAGCCATGCCTGCAGACACCAATTGGAATGGTGATATCTTTGGCGGCTGGCTACTGTCGCAAATGGATTTGGCTGGCTCAGTCTGCGCCCGTCATCGCGCCTTGGGTCGCGTTGCCACCGTGGCTATTGAAAGCATGGCCTTTCTCACACCGGTTAAGGTTGGTGATGTCATTTCCTGCTATAGCTATGTGGTGCGGTCTGGGCGCAGTTCCATGCTCATCGCCATTGAAGTGTGGGAAACCAGCAATCAGCAGCAACTTCCGCGCATTCTGACGGAGGGGCGTTTTACCTACGTTGCCATTGATGAACAGGGACATCCTCGCGCTTTACCCGAGGAGACTCAGCTACCAGCAGAGGCATAATACAGCTGCCAAGACCTGTTAAATGGGTAAGATAGTTGTTTCTTGGCTAGCAGGCCTCTTAACTGCGGATACCTCCATGATAGCGGCATTTAGAGCTCTTTCTCAGAGAAACTTCTACCTTTATGTGCTGGGCCAGGTTATTTCGCTGATTGGCACCTGGATTCAGCAGGTGACCGTCTCCTGGATCACCTACCGTGTAACCGGCTCACCCTTCATGCTGGGCTTGATCGCATTTGCAGGTCAAGCGCCGCTGTTGCTGCTGGCCCCTTGGGGAGGTTCACTGGCTGACCGTTTTGAACGCAGACATATTCTCATCGTCACACAGTGGATTGAAATGGGGGTTGCTCTGTCATTGGGAGGTGTCGCCCTGTTTTACCACTTCAACGTCGGGATACTTCTTGCTGCTGCTTTGACGTTAGGCGTGGCGGGTGCTGTTGAAATGCCCACACGCCAGGCTTTTCTTCCTGAACTGCTGAGCGATAAATCCCTTATGGGCAATGCCATTGCCCTTAACTCCACAACATTTAATGGTGCTCGCCTTATCGGTCCGGCTATCGCGGCAGTACTGCTCTCCTTCACGGGAGACGCCGCCTGTTTTTTTACGAATGCCTTATCGTATGTGGCAGCCCTGTATACCTTGTTTCGCATTCACCCCATCCCTAAGCCGCCGCATCAGCGCACTATCAAGGAAGAGGGGGAGTGGATGTGGTTACGGCGTTTTACCCCGGCGCGTTGGCTACTGCTCAGTGTTGCTATCACTAGTTTTTGCCTGTCACCCTTTATGACCTTTATGCCTTTGTATGCTCGCGATGTATTTCATGGCGGTCCACTGACCCTCGGCTGGCTCATGGGTTGCTCTGGCGCTGGGGCTCTGATAATTACTTTGCTTCTAGCCAGCCGTCGCAGCCCGCAGGGCCTCGACCGCTTAGCTTGGTTAGGCTTAGGAACGGCAGCCCTGGTGACCCTGGCGTTTTCCTATAATCATTCGCTAGCCTTGGCGCTACCGTTGCTATTTCTGTCAGGAGGCTCTTTTATTGCTATTGTGACTTCCTGCAATATCATGCTGCAATCGGTGGTTCCAGATCGCTTACGCGGACGTGTCATGGCTCTCTACAGCATGTCATTTCTTGGTATGATGCCCTTGGGTAGCTTGCTCAATGGCGTGCTGGCTCGTAACTTGGGCACCCCCAATACCTTCCTGCTGTCCGGATGTATCGCTCTCATCCTGGTGACAACCTTGTACTTCCGGCGTCATACCCTGCAAGCTGAACTGGCGTACGGTATTAACCACCCCGAGGGCTCAGAGTTGCTCCAGAATACTCTCAAGATTTAGATCAGCCTTTCTCTGTAGTTGAAGCGTAGTCTGCGTTGCCTGATCATGGTAGTGAACAGCAACCCCAAAAGGTATGGATATTTGCCTGGCCTGCTCGCGGCTAAGTATGTAATTACCCCCTTGAAAATGTGCCCCCAATCCACGGAAACGACGCAATTCCCCGGGCCCAATTTCTCGATTATCTGTGAGATTTTCATCTTCTTGTTTCGAAATATCATCATTGAACTGCACGGTTACGCTATCGATCACAACATGCGATGTGCCTTGGTTATAGACCGTCAGATTCTGGCCATCCCAGTCGACACTTAAGTGAGAGTCGGCCACATGAAAGGCTGGGGGTATAACATTGAAAAACTGCCTAGCGCGCAAGGTTATGCAATAACAATCGATATTCTGTACTTTCCCTCCCTGCATCTGTAGACCTTCGCCTGGTAAGGTGGGTTCAAAATACTGCCAACCACGTAAGGCTGTTGCCAAGCTGTCACTATCGATACGCAAATAACCATCATCGGTAGAGGCTTGTTGCGCATAGGTTTTGATCGCATCCTCTGCCAACTGGATTTGTCCTGATAGCTGAGCCGGAGCTTGCGCCAGCTTAGTCTCTGCTTCATCAAGATGCTGGCGAAAATCCCCGATATTTTTGGCAGGCAATACCTTGGGCCAACTGATATCCAGAGTTACACCGGGATGAGTTAGCGGTTTGACGTCAGCAACCTTAACCCATTGGTGCAATTTCTGGTTATCCGGTGCTGGCCAGCCACTTTGATTATCAAATGCCATACGAACAGCATCGGGTAAAGCCTGAGTCAGGCGTTGTTTTCTCTCTGTATCAATCCGTTGCAATTCATCCTGAAGATGTTGTCGCTCCTCAACCAAGCGGCGACTTATTTCCTGCTGGCCATTTAAGTAATCATCATAGCGAGTTTGCAGGGTTCCCCAATCCGTCGACAGATGATCCACTGAAATCGCCTGACGTACGGCATGCTCATATTTGCTCTCACGTGGCTGACTACTACCATACAGGGGCAGGACCCAGCCCAGATCCCTTGGATTCGCCGTTGCCAAAGCTATCAGGGGACCAAAAACGGTGCCAGGAATGACGATCACCAGTCCCAAGGTATACATTTCCAGCATATTCCCCAGATCTACACTGAACT
>JAJZHP010000028.1 GCA_021804355.1 Pseudomonadota bacterium
GGCCTTGATTTTGGCGGTCATGGGCTATGCCGTCAGTATTTGTTTAAGTCAGGAAGCCTGCTGGCTACTGCAGGAAGGACAAGATACTACTTTGGCAGGTCGTCGTGACCTGTACCGGCTACTTGCTTCGCTCCCCCTGTACGACATCCAGCATTGTTATGTAGAGGCCGAAGGCTGTCCCCTGCGTACTTTACCAGCCGCCTGGCAAGCCTTAGGCCCTGAGCAACTGCAAGATATCCTTAGCGAACAACAGGAGATCATTTACTGGTGAGCACTCTGTATATTAAAAGCTCTCAGCGCCCCCTCCCTCCCCTGTTACCCGGAGACCAGGTCCTCTTGATCGGCGACAGCCTGTATAAATCCTGGGACGTACCCACCTGGGGCCTGATCGTCGACGCCCGTTGCCGTGGACTCAACCCTGAGGGCGTCGAGCTGATTGATCATGCTGAATGGGTCAAACGACTACCTCACTTTGAGCGATGCATCACATGCTGATTGAACGTGATGCCCAAGGCTACTTGCATGACCCTGATGCCTGGACCTGGGACTTTTCAGAAAGGGTTGCTCTGGAACTAGGCCTTGAGCTACATGACGAACACCGACAGCTCATCGAACTGGTACGCCGTTTTTATCGACAATTTGGCTATGCTCCCAGTTCACGCCCCCTGATACGATATGCCCAGCAAGAACTGTCGCCGAGCTTTGACAGCCTGATCCTGGCTCAACACTTTCCGGGACGTTCAGCTTCCCTATTAGCTAAGGTGGCAGGCTTACCCAAACCGCCCCACTGCCTTTAGCCCCGAGGGTCCACCTATGCAAGATCATCCTTTTGCCCATTTCCTGCGTATTCTTGGCAAGGGTCGCCAAGGCAGCCGAGACCTCAGCCGAGAAGAAGCCCACGATGCCGTGACCCTGATCTTGCAGGGTCAGGCCACCGATGTGCAGATCGGAGCCTTCCTTATGCTACTACGCGTCAAGGATGAATCCGCTGATGAGCTGGCCGGCATGCTACAAGCCTGTCGCGCGTTCAGTACACCGCTGGATTTGGACTGTACGATTGATTGGCCTTCCTATGCCGGGAAACGTAAACACCTGCCTTGGTTCTTACTAGCGGCCAAATGTCTGTCTCAGGAAGGCATCAAAATCTTCATGCATGGCAGTCCTGTGAGCGAGGATCGCCTGGCGACCCGCGATGTTTTACACAACCTGGGTATAACTCATGTCACCCAAGCAGCCTCTGCCCGTCAACAACTTCAAAATCATGGCCTAGTTTACATGGATCTGTGTGATTTCCATCCTCGCCTGAATGAACTGATTGCCTTACGACCCCAGCTCGGCGTACGCACGCCGATGCACTCGCTGGTCAGACTGCTCAACCCCTCATCAGCCCAACATGCCCTGGTACCCATATTTCATCCTGCGTACCGTAGCCGTCACCTTGCAGCCTTAATCGCCGCCGGTGATACCCAGGTGACTATCTTTAAGGGAGAAGGTGGAGAAGCTGAACGTAATCCTGACGGCTTGCTAAAAACTGAAGGCCTGCGGCTCGGCACCCCTTACGAAGAAACCTGGCCCCCGATGTCCAGCGAACGCCAACCCAGCGAATCCATGGCAGACCTTCATCACTTAAAGGCGCTCTGGCGCGGAGAACTGGAGCAGCCCTATGGGGCTTTAGCCTGCGTCGGTACCATGGCGCTGGTTTTACGCACCCTAGAACCAGCAAAAGACATGGACTCTGCCCTGCAGCGAGCCCAACAACTATGGGATGATCGGGATCGAAACGCCCTACAGGCCTGAGAGCAGCCTGGGCTTTTCGATCTCATAGCCCTGAACGAAGTCTACGCCTATCTCTTTTAAACACTCCAGAATAGCCTGATTCTCCACATATTCAGCTATCGTAGCTTTTCCCAATAACCTGGCCATTTCATGGATGGATTTGACCATAGCGTAATCATCTTTATCTTTATCCAGATGCTTGATGAAACTTCCATCAATCTTGATAAAGTCTACCGGCAAATTTTTAAGGTAGGCATACGAGGACATACCCGCACCGAAGTCATCCAGGGCGAATTTACAGCCTATTTTTTTCATCTCACGAATAAAATCAGCTGCGTCTGCCAAATTAGCGATCGCCGTGGTTTCAGTCACTTCAAAGCAAAGTTTGGATCGCTGTACATCGTACTCCGAAAACTGCTGGAATATGAACTCCATCAAACTCTCATCATTGAGCGAGTGCCCTGATAAATTGATGGAAAAACCACCCAGTTTGGCCAGTTTATCCGGATTATCCGCCATCCAACGCATTACATTTTCAATTACCCAGCGATCAACCGCCTGCATACGATTATAGCGCTCGGCAGCCTGCATGAATTCACCCGGAGAGATCAGGCTACCATCATCATTCTGCATAGACAGCAAGATCTCATAATGCGGCCCATCCAGTTCTGCCTCCGCCGACAAGGGGGCAATCATCTGGCAGCGTAACTCAAGGCGCCCTTCATTCAGGGCCTGATTGAGACGGGACACCCAGGCCATCACGTCCTGACGTCTAGCCTGTTCCTGATCATCGGGCGCCCACCATTGCATGCGGTTACCGCCCGGAGTCTCTTTGGCCAGAGTACATGCCGATTCGGCACTACGCAGCAACCAGTCGCCAGACTCACTCTGGTAATTGACATCAACGACACCCATACAACAACTCAGCTGAAAAGTCTTGGCCCCCACGGAAAACCTGAAACTGGCGATATCATGCATCAATTTGACCAGTAATTGTTGCGCACGATTGGAGTCACAGTTTTCCAGCAAAAGACCAAAAACATCCCCCCCCAAGCGGGCCAACTGACGCTGACTATGCCCTATACCTTCAAGAATTTTTACAATCTCACGTAATAATGCATCACCGGCCTCATAACCTGCATCCGAATTAACGAGACCAAACTGATCGAGATCAAGATGGATAAGGACATGCTTGACACGGGTTCGACCGCTTTGTGCGACGGCCTGCTCCAGCAGTTTTTCAAATTCACGCCGATTGACCAGTCCCGTCAGCTCATCATGCGTGCTGGCCCACGTCAGTTGGTCATACATCGACTGTACCATGCGTTCCAGCGCATCATCGACAGGAGACTGAGGAGCAGCATCCAGGATGAGCAGCTCCCCTCCTCGGAGCAAGGTCCCCAGGTCATTCAGGGAAAAGTCACATACCTTCATCCCCTGATGATTGACAAACACAAACCGCCCATGGTCTCGACCGACCCAGGCTAAACGCAGTCGTTCTGTAGCTACTTCAGCACGCTGCATCTCGATCCAGTCACCCACCTGAAGCTGACGCCCACGTTGCAACCATCGCACCAGACTTGGATCCTGGGCATTCAGGGCAAGACTATCATCCTCCATCTGGCTGGCTGGCATCATGACACGTGGAGCTTCTTCCTGGCCTTCCGCAGGACTCAGCAATAACTTCAGCTCCATCCCAATATGCTGTTCAGCTTCCGGAGACATCGAAGCTCCAGATGCCTGTAGCCCCTGCTTGATCCGCGCTAATAATTCACGCAAATCCAGCTGAGTAGCCTCATGATCGCCCTTGGCCAGCAAATCATCGATGACTGCCCAATATCTCGGCCAGGTTTCACCTTCCTCTCCATCACGCACATAGGTCATCACCAGAAGGTCACGCCACCCGGCCTCCAGCAGGGCTAACAGCGCGCGTGGCACCTGTTTGCTGGCCAGACGTTGATCCAGCTCTTCATTGACACGCTTACGCGCCAGATCACGTTTCTGTTCGCTTTCCGCCAACTGCGCGACACGGCGCAGGTTTCGCTCGACCAACTCTTCCTGTCTTAGGACCATCCTGTCCAAGGTTGGCAAGCAGGTAGCAAATACCGCATCATTGGTCTGGTCAGACAGGCGTATGGCATCAAGCACCGTTTGTATTTCGGCGCGCTGTGCTTCCGTAAGTACCTGACCCCGCATCCCCAAACGCGCCAAGCGATTAAGCACTAGCCTGGCTGGATGATCATCCGTCTGAAAAACAGCCTCATCCATCAGCACGAGCTTGAGTAACGGTATTTTCAACGAGTGGAACCAGGGATGAACCGCATCGGTCAGGGCATCATTGCCGGTCATTGAAGACAGCAACCCATCGACCATCTGACAAGTAGCCAAATCCTGACGGCTCAGTCCCCAACCCTCTCGGGCTAAATCCTTTTGGAGATTAATTAAAAGGTGCGGACTATCATCCATATCCCGTTGCATACGGCTCAATACATCGAGCAGCGGCGCCTTCTCCACCGTATTAAGCGGTACGGGTCCACGCACAGGGGGTTCCTGCACCCACTGAGTCAACTCAGTCAACTTTTTGGCCGCTTCATACGCAGCCCGGGCTATCTGCTGTTGCTGTGACAAATCTTCCGACAGCGCATGCAGATTAGCGTGCGGAGCACGACTGAGTGGGCCGGATGAGACTGGATGATTAGCTCTAGAACTCTCCCTTGATCCATTCTCCACCACCTGACCAAGCTGAACCTGGTCCCCTCCTGATTCCTTTTTATCCGGTTCGCCCTCGCTGACACGAGGTGCCGTCTGGGCTGATGGCCCATTGGCCATGAATTTTGCCAGATCAAGCTCGGGCAAAACCCCATGACGAATCATGAGCTGATTGAGATCCTGATACAGGCTCCCCAAATGCACCAGGACAGTTTCATCAAAGGCGCGATAAAGTAATCGCTCAAGCGTCATACCAGGCACATAAGCAGAAAAAGCATATTTAAGCGCATCGCAAGCTATCAGCGGGGCAAACGGATTAAACTGTTTACCTGCTGCCGCATGCAGCATGTCATCCAGCCGAAGCTGCAAGGCAAATAGCTGTTCACGAAAAGCTCCCTCGACTTTGGTGATCATTACTTTGACAACCAGCCAACTTTCAAATTCATCCTTGTCGATTAAGGAAAGCTGCCTCATCTGTGCCTGTTTTTGTACTTCAGGGCTATAGCCCGGAGCTGCAAACTGCGTAAGCACCGGATGCATGTACTCCATATAGCGATGCTGAATCGTTGACTGCCTCTGCATAAAGGCATTCATAGCCTCTTTAAACTGCAGGGACTCAGCGTCGCTCCTGGAAGTACTTTGCGCAGCCTGTAAGCGCTCCAACACGGTCGCCGTAAATGATTTGATATGCTCTTCAAAAAAAGACAGAGCCAGCTGCTGCATGGCTTGCATCAAAGTCTGAATGGCGGGAGAAACTATCTTTTGAGGCGGCTGCAATACTTCACGACGTAGCGCCTCAAGTAAGGAACGGGGCACTTCAATGAAGCTCAGGCCGATCTGATCACCGCGACGATACATAACACGCGCACGTACATCTTGAACCTGATCAGGCTGTTGCCGGTCCGGCACCACATATAAAATAACAATTTCTTGATCCTGGGGACCTGCCAACTGGGCGTTTTCCAGGGTGACCAGGGCGCCCTGATCACTGAAATCGCTGAGGATGACATCCTGACGGCCACCATGACGACTGATCAAGGTGGCAGGCACCCGCAATGTAGCCCTGAGCTCTTTACGCTGCTCCACGATTCCCCCACAGGATATTTACATCAGACTGCACACACGTACACATCATGATCGCAAGTATAGACACCGACAACCTTCACCGCAGCGTAACCGATAAAAAATTTGTTGAGCGTTGATGGGCCTGAAAAGCATGCGAAAAAAAAGCGACCCTTCAGGATCGCTTTATTTCAAGGGGATGTCTAGACCCCAAATTGGCGCAGCGGACGGGACTCGAACCCGCGACCCCCGGCGTGACAGGCCGGTATTCTAACCGACTGAACTACCGCTGCATGATCGGTATGGTGGGTGCTGAGGGGATCGAACCCCCGACCCTCTCCTTGTAAGGGAGATGCTCTCCCAGCTGAGCTAAGCACCCATCAGTGTCGTGGGGGCGCATTATAGGGAGATTTACCAGCGAGTCAACGATTTTCCAGCAATATCCCAAACTAGGCTTGAATCAACACACGACTTCCCGGACTCACAAATGAAAAAACATCAATGATTTCATCATCATGCAAACGAATACAACCGTGTGACCGGGGAACTCCCATAGGCTCTGTGGGCGGCGTGCCATGAATATAAATATAGCGCTGCATACTGTCGACTTCCCCAAAACGATTCAGTCCTGGTTCCATGCCACACAACCAAAGGATGCGTGTGAGTATCCAATCCCGATCAGGGTAATGATCAGCCAGTGATTGAGACCAGACCTCACCGGTAGGCCTGCGCCCGATATACACGGTGCCCTTCGGTTGATTAGCACCTACCATGGCGCGCACGCGGTGCCATCCACGCGGAGTTTGTTCACTGCCTTTGCGCTCACCCACACCCAATCTGGCGGTAGAACAAAGCAAGGTATCGACTACCTGATCATTCTCCAGCAAATACAGAGACTGCTTGGCAACATCCACACGCAAACTACGCATGCTTAAGCATCCTCGTCACTGCTGATATATTGCCGATAGTGATGACCGATGATATGCATGGCTTCTTCAGCTGAATCCACCACCTGCAGCAGTTCCATATCCTCGCTACCGATACAGCCTTGTTGCAACACACGAGCGTGCAACCACTCCACCAAGCCTTGCCAGTAGTCCCTGCCTACCAGCACCACGGGAAACGGTTCAATTTTCTCGGTTTGTATTAACGTGATAGCTTCAAAAAGCTCATCAAGCGTGCCAAATCCTCCGGGGAAAATAGCAAAAGCAACGGCATGCTTGATAAACATAAACTTACGTACAAAGAAGTATCTAAAACTCAGGCTGATATCCTGATAGGCATTAGGGTGTTGTTCCATGGGCAGCGTGATGTTCAAACCAATAGAGCGTTTGCCATGGCCAAAGGCTCCTTTGTTGCCTGCCTCCATGATACCTGGCCCGCCCCCGGTAATGACGGGAATACCCGCTTCAGCCAGTAAACGCCCTAACTGCTCAGCTTGCTGGTAATAGGGATCACTCGGGCCTAAACGAGCACTGCCAAAAATATTGACAGCTGCACCTATTTTGGCGAGATGTTCAATACCATCGACTAATTCAGACTGTATACGGAGCACACGCCAAGCTTCAGGCATTTTTTTATCAAACATGAGCCAAACCACCGCAGTCACCTCACATGGAGGCCTTAAAAGCAGTCTAGCAAATTCTCAATGAAGCGTATGAAGTCCATCCGGGCTTTCTGCAGAGCCACGGCGGGTTATATCCCCCACCGCCTGCAAACCCGCCGCTATCATCACGCGGGTAACTTCACTGAGGTGTTCGCCTAACATCACTTGAGCATCGGAAGAAAATTGCAAGCGTAGTAGAGGTGGAACCGTTAACTCATCACCTTCACGCCGCAGTTCCACCTCTCCCGGGGCAGTTTCGACAATTTCCAGCCAGGCTGCATCTACTACGCGTTTATCCTGCACTTTCAGATCCTCTGGCCGTTGTTCACTTCACCATTCCTGCATTTCCTGCCTAAACTCAGACACACACTGCCTGATACCTTTCAGCCAAGATTCCAGCATGACCAGCATGGACGCATCGTCCCTGCCCAGATCGATGCGTTGATGATTCACCTGAGCCCGGGGTACCGCAGGCTCCTGCAAGGCTTGCCAAGCTCGCAAGAAGTGCCCCAACCATGAGGATGGATCAGCCAGGGCACTTCTGATCTGCACGACTTCGGGAGCCACCAACCCCTGTTGCTTGAGCGCCAGCTCCAAAGCATCAACATCTTCCACATCGGACAATCTGTAAAAAGCAGCTAATTCTCGCAATAAAGATTGCCAAGCCAGCCCTAAATGCAACGTACACGATTCAGCATAGGATACCGCCCAAGCATCCTGTTGAAAACGTCCGCTGTCGGACAAGATGTCACGGTAGGCCGAAAAATGCAGCTGCGCATGATTTATTTTTTCATTGGTCCGGCCAATTTGCGTGCGCAAGTCAGGAGAGGTCATGATTTACCCTTGGCTCCTGTAGAAGCTCGTTCCGTGATACGCCAACCACCTTCACTATAATGCGCTTGCCACCCCGTAGGCTTGCCATCTTCATCGGTGGCCACATACTGTTCTTTCGTTTTTCGCGAATAACGCACCGTTGCCGCTCGACCTTGTGAATCCTGGGGCGGCGCTTCCGTGAGAAACCGGTACTTAGGGTCCAGCTGATCGGCCACTGAACGCAATTCCTCCACCGTCGGAGCGCGAGTCTCACGATGCTTGGGGAACTGACTAGCGGCAAGAAATAACCCGGCAGCACCATCACGCAACAGAAAAAAATCATCTGTTTTTTCACAACGCAGATGCGGCATGGCAATCGGAGCCGATTTAGGAGGAGCTGCTTCACCATTACGCAATAATTTTCGGGTGTTACCGCACTCCACGTTGGTGCATCCAAAATATTTACCAAACCGCCCAGTTTTCAACTGCATACTGGCGCCACATTTATCACACTCCAACGTCGGCCCTTCATAGCCGCGCAGACGAAAATGCCCCTCTTCTATCTTATGCCCTGGGCAATCAGGGTTATTGCCGCAAATATGAAGTTTGCGGTGATCATCAATTAAATAAGCATCCATGGCTGTTTGACATAAAGGACAGCGCTGCTTGGAACGCAAAGCCAGCGACTCTCCTTCTTCATCATCCATAGGGACCACATCATCACCAGGGATTAAGTTGATCGTACCCTTGCAGCGTTCTTTCGCTGGCAGGGCATAGCCTGAACAGCCAAGAAACACGCCGGTCGATGCTGTCCTGATCTGCATAGGTCGTCCACAAGTCGGACAGGGTATTGCTGTCTCCGTGGGCTGATTGCGGCGCATGCCTCCCTCATCCGAAGCCGCCTTTTCCAAGCGCTGATGAAAATCCCGATAAAACTCATTGAGAACATTTTTCCAGTCGAGGCTACCGTGCGCTATTTTGTCTAACTCACTTTCCAACTGAGCGGTAAAATCATAATCCATCAAGTTGGTAAAACTTTCACTCAGCCGCTCTGTAACAATTTCGCCCATTTTTTCTGCGTAAAAGCGACGTTGATCCACCTTCACGTAGCCACGCTCTTGGATGGTCGAGATAATCGCAGCATACGTTGAAGGCCTGCCTATCCCCCGCTTCTCAAGTTCTCTGACCAAGGTTGCTTCGGTATAACGCGGCGTAGGCTTGGTAAAGTGCTGGCTGGGTAATAATTCCAGCAACGTCAACGCTTCTCCCGCTTGTATATCCGGCAATACCTGATCTTCCTTATCCTTTTGTAAGGGAGCTAATACCCGGGTAAATCCATCAAACTTGAGAATTCTTCCCCGCGCCCTGAGTTCAAAATTTTCCGCAGTCACGATGATATTGCTGGAAAGGTATTCGGCATCAGGCATCTGACAGGCGACAAACTGGCGCCAGATCAGATCATAAAGACGTTCTGCATCTTTTTCTAAACCCGAGATAGATCCCGGCTTGGCCTTGACCTCCGAGGGGCGAATGGCTTCATGCGCCTCTTGCGCATTGTCTCGAGAAGCATAGACATTGGGTTGTTCTGGCAGATATTTCGTACCAAATTCGCTGGCGATTAGCTCACGACAGGTAGCTACCGCATCGGCGCTCAAATTGGTTGAATCTGTTCGCATGTAGGTGATATGCCCAGCCTCATATAAACGCTGTGCCAAGGTCATAGTCTTTTTAACGGAAAACCCTAGCCGGGTACTGGCCGCCTGCTGCAAGGTCGAGGTAATAAAGGGTGCCGCTGGCCGCGATCGCGTTGGCTTATCTTCTCGTTTACTGACCACATAATGAGCCGATTGCAAGCGCCCAAGAGCCCTATCCGTCTCAGTACGGCTGACTGGCCGAAAAACTTTATCGCCCTCCCGGACCACATCGAGACGCAAAGCACGAGAACGGGATGCCTCGGTAGAAGCCGCTATCTCCCAGTATTCCTCGGAGACAAAAGCTCTTATCTCACGCTCACGCTCTACGATGAGTCGCACAGCCACCGACTGCACGCGGCCGGCCGATAAACCGCGAGCGAGCTTTTCCCACAACAACGGCGAGACCATATAACCAACAACTCGATCCAGAAAACGTCGAGCCTGTTGGGCATTGACCCGGGCCTGATTAACTTCCCCAGGATGTTCAAAAGCCTCTCGGATGGCCTGCCTCGTGATTTCATTGAAGACAACCCGCTTAAACCGTGAGGAATCACCGCCTATCACCTCACGCAAATGCCAAGCAATGGCTTCCCCCTCACGATCAAGGTCGGTTGCCAGATAGATCGTATCGGCATCTTTCGCCAGCCTGCGCAGTTCCTCGACCACCTTCTCTTTGCCTGGAAGAATTTCGTACTTGGCACTCCAGTCATGATCAGGGTCAACACCCATACGCAGTACTAAGGCTTTACGCGAACGTTCAGCCGGACTGACCAGGGCAACTGACTTCCGCTGTTTGTCAGCAGCAGGCGTAGTTTTACTGCCTTGTCCACTGACAGGCAAATCCCGCACATGCCCCACGCTCGACTTGACGATAAAGTCCGCGCCTAAATACTTATTGATCGTTTTAGCCTTGGCCGGGGACTCAACGATGACGAGGGATTTGCCCATAGATCCGTTTCCACATGAATTGAACCGCGCATCGGCTCAGCGCCGCATATATAAGCGTGTCCGACGCTGCGGTCAATAGCCTATAGCTGAAGTACAGCTATGCCAAGTCGTTTTAATGATGGCAAATCTTGTTCATCAGCACTTTCTAGCCAATAAAAGGTAACGGCATGCTGATCTCGTTCCCAGCCTAAAAGACGATCACACCATATCACCCAGTCCGGATTATCACGCCCAATTCCCGGACATACACCCAGCCAATCACCTTGATTTGTCCGCCACTGTCGACGGGGGAGCCAACCAACACGTTCACCAGGCAGCGCATAGTGAGCGACCAAGCCAGGCGCACCTATCAACCAGTCAGGAGCCTTTCTGAGTCTTACCTGAAACCCCAGCGCCTTGGCCGCATCACGCAATTTCATGCGCTGCCGTTCCTGCGGCCCCGGCCGTAACATTAACCACTGCCCCAGCAAATACAAAACAATGACTGCTGTAATGAGCCAAGGCCAACCATGCACCTAGGAATCCTCTCCTCGCCAGAAGACATGGCGTATTCGTGACATCTGGCTTTCCATGGTGGTCGTCAGACTTGAAGACATATTAAAGAAACTCAATAGCGCCTTCGAATTGGAATCATTCTGAAAAGCGCTGATTATCCTCTGCCAAAAAGCGTGATTAACCAGTTGCAATTGTTCGTTGATACGCACCAGTCCCTTTAACTCCCAATCAGGCACACCACCGTCACGCATGATGAAATACTGCTTTAGCAAATAAACCGAACTTGCCCGAATGATGTACTCCTCTTGGGAAGCAAACGGCAGATGGTTATGTGCATTAGCTTTGAGCTCGGCAAACCGGGGACAAGCGCTGGTCGCCATGATCAGCCCCATCAAAGCCCTTACCCCTTCCTCAAGCGTCGTACGCTTCACGTATTCACGCTCCGGGGTTACCACGTTGACCAAAGCCTTGCGATGAGCGGGTAGATGCTGAAAATCTCGCGCCAGATGATCCAAGTCTATCGCCGCCGGGCAGTGCGCATGCTCTTGGGGTGATAAAGGGCAATTACTGCACTGGTTGTTTTGCAATCGAGTCCACGGCGGAGCACTCACCGTATCGGAGGTATCTGAACCTCGATCGGGGTCAACTTGATAGCTCAATTCCAAACCATCATCAAAGGTAAAGTGATATTCGATCATCGTTAACTCTCAATCCAGGAAAACAGGCACACCCTATCCCTCTACGTTAGACGAAATCGACGGCTCAAGCCAGCCCAAGCGCATAACGATTGATTACACACGCTATATCTACAGCGGGATCTGGCCTAGGCGCAGAAGATCGAGAGTCACTATTCTGCCGAGCACAGAGAACTGCTTGCAGAGGCCGTCACAGGTGATGGTGGGCAAAACTATGACGATGAGTCATCACTTCACCGTGTCATTGATTTCGGACCCCTGCGCTTGCTACAGGTACTATCCCTGAAAAGATGGGAATTTAAGGAAACGGCTGGACTTTACACAAAAACGAATAAAGGCTGTCTTTTTTTACAGCCATCCATTATGATCAACATCTGTACTTACGAACAGGTGACCCTATGCAAGCCTTAACTCAGCGTCAGCATGAAATCCTGCAATTCATTCGCGAATGTCTAACCGAACGCGGCATGCCTCCTACGCGGGCTGAAGTAGCCTTGCGTTTCGGTTTTCGTTCTAAAACAGCTGCTGTGGATCATTTGCGGGCTTTGGCCAACAAGGGCTATATACAGATCTATCCTGATCAGTCGCGTGGCATACGCCTGCTGGATACACCGCCTGAAAAAGAAACCAGTTCGCTTTGGGAGGAGGAGGAAGACTGGTTACCTATCATTGGCAAGGTTGCAGCCGGCCTGCCTATCGAGGCGATAGAAAATCACGAAGAAAAATTGCCTGTGCCTCGTTCTATGTTCAAGACCCGCCCCACTTATTTGCTGCGTGTCCGTGGTGACTCCATGCGCGATGCAGGTATTCTGGATGGGGATCTTATTGCTGTTTACAAAACTCAAGTTGCTCATAAGGGACAAATCGTCATTGCCCGTGTAGAGCAAGACGTCACCGTTAAGTATCTTGATTACGAACAAGGCCAAGTCAAACTGGTACCTGCTAATGCCGCTTATCAACCCATGCTGATCTCTCCTGACAATCTATTTATAGAGGGAGTTTTTGTCGGACTTATTCGCGATGCTCAATTTGGAATATGATGGCAGCGCTTGTATTATCGGGACAGGCCCAGCAGGACTTATGGCGGCGGACGTGCTCAGCCAGGCAGGCGTTCAGGTCAGGATCTTTGATCATATGCCCAGCCCCGGAAGAAAACTGCTTAGGGCTGGTATAGGCGGACTCAACCTTACGCACAGTGAAGACGCTGAACGCTTTCTTAGTCGATACACGCCACCATCAACCTTGATCAAGCAGGCGCTGCAAGCGTTTAATGCCCAAAGCGTAAGACACTTCGCCGAAGAATTAGGTATACCTACCTATATCGGCACTTCAGGCCGGGTTTTTCCCACCTGCATGAAGGCATCACCGCTCTTGCGGGCCTGGTTAAAACGACTGCAACTTCAAGGGGTCAAACTTGAGCTTAATACCCGTTGGCTAGGATTCTCCGGCCAGGGAGAGCTGCTTCTAAACAGCACAGAGCGCGGCGAGATGCGGGTCCGCGCTGATGCAACCCTACTTGCCCTAGGTGGCGCCAGCTGGCCGCAATTAGGCTCTGATGCAGCATGGATAAGCCAATTGCCTGGCGTCCCCATCACGCCTCTACGCCCCAGCAATGTCGGCATAGTCATCCACTGGCCCGCCAGCCTGCTTAAACATGCAGGTCAACCGCTCAAGGATTGTCGCGCCTGGAGAAGCACAGGCGGCCCCATCATCTCTGGCGATATGATACTCACCCGCTATGGACTTGAAGGCGGACTGATCTACGCCCTGGGCCCTCTTGATAGCGGAAGCACTTTTCAGTTGGATTTACGCCCGCAGCTGGATGAAACTAACTTACGAAACCGTTTGAATCAACACCGCGCTGGCCTGAGCCTCAGCAATCGCTGGCGCCGCGCCGGCCTTACACCCCTGGAAATGGACTGGCTACGCGAATCCTTGGCTAAACCTGACTGGGACCAAGCTGACCTGGTGGCTCATACCTTAAAAAATCTCACCTTGACGGTGTCTGGTACACGCCCCCTGCGCGAAGCCATCAGTACCGCAGGAGGCATTTGCCTTAGTCATCTGGATGAGCATTTTATGTTGAACACCTACCCTGGCGTATTTTGTGCTGGCGAGATGCTGGATATCGATGCCCCCACAGGCGGATACCTGCTGACCGCTGCCCTGGCGACGGGGTATGCCGCCGGCCAGGGCGCGCTGCAGTGGATTAAAAAAGGCCTTAGTTCAAGCCTGGGGAGGTGAAATGCCAACTCGCTTGCCAGCCCTGAAACAAACCCTGGGTTGCGCTAACACCTAACTTTTTAAAGGCATGATCCAAAGGATTGCCTTCATGGCTGTAATCAACCAGTTCTGGCGCATGTATAATATTACGCGCCACTTCATGCGCACTGCCAAACCCATCCGCTAAGCCCAAGGTCACGGCCTGATCCCCGGTCCAGAACAAACCTGAAAATATATCTGGGGTTTCATGCAGGCGAGCACCTCGCCCCTGACGGACTGCTGCAATAAATTGCTGATGGACGGCCTCCAGCATGGAAAGCAGATAAGTCTTTTCATCAGGCTTCACAGGGGAGAAGGGATCACCAATCGCCTTATGCTGACCTGCCGTCAGTACTCGCCGTTCAACGCCCAGTTTATTGAGCAGGTCGGGGAAGCCAAAGCCACCCATGATGACACCTATCGACCCTACCATACTGGCCGGACTGACATAAATCTCATTGGCTGCAGAAGCAATATAATAAGCACCCGATGCACCCATGTCGCTGATCACCGCATAAACCTTGCGATCCGGATGCAGCTTACGTAAACGCCAGATTTCCCGGTAGATCATGTCAGCTTGTACAGGGCTGCCTCCGGGGCTATTTATGCTTAAAATGACGGCCTTGCATCGAGGAGCTTCAAAAGCAGCATCCAAACCCAAAATGATATTATCGGCACTGGCATCCGTGTCAGCCGAAATCTCACCATTAACCTTGACCACACCAGTATGCCAAGTCCCAGAAGTATGCATTTCCTGGGGAGTAAAAAGCACAACCAACATGATCAATAAACTTACCGCCAGCAATTTAAAAAAAATCGACCAACGACGTGCCCGACGCTGTTCAACCAAAGAAGCCAGCAGTACTTTTTCCAGTAAAGCCCATTCCGGAGGATGAGCACTGTCATCCCGCCCCCAAACATCCTTGGTCATACGCGCCACCCCCTATGCTGAAGTACTTAGCTTACCCTAAATCGCAAATGCGCCGTCAACTCATCCACACGGGTACACAAAATTTCAGGTTGTGATCTTTCCAGCAATTCCCTGGCATGCGCCCCCCAGGTCACCCCGACCGAGGGCATCCCGGCTGCGCGGGCCATATCAAGATCGTAGGTCGTATCCCCCACCATCAGCGCTTGCGAGGGTTCCAGCTCAAACTCATCCAGCAGTTCTCGTAACATGAGCGGATCAGGCTTCGAAGCGGTTTCATCAGCACAACGCGTGGCGGAAAAACGGCCCAGCCAGCCAACTTGTCCCAGCACCCTCTCCAGTCCTCGCCGACTTTTTCCGGTAGCCAGTGCCAGCGGAACGTGTTCATCAAGTTCGGCTAACATAGCTGACACGCCTGGAAACAACTGTGCTGGCCCACCTGCTTCAGCCACATACCGTGCTGCATAGGCCGCTATCATGGCTTCATGAATATCCGGCCCCTGATCAGGAAACAAACTCCTCATGGCCACGGGCAGACTTAGACCGATAATATGTTGTACCTCCGATTCATCGGGCACCTGCAACGCACAGTCAGCTGCAGCCAGGCGCATACAATTTACTATCTGTTGCGCAGAATCCATCAAGGTTCCATCCCAATCAAAGATCAACAATTTAATCATCCCTGACCGCCTTGCTGCAAAGACTGCCAGAGCGCCTCAAAAGAAGGATCTAGTGGCGCCTCAAAGCGTTCTGGAAACGGGCCGTGCTGCGAAAACTCCAACTCTCGGGCATGCAGAAACAAACGAGTATGCCCACGCTGGCGCCAATGCAAATTCATCGATTCATCGCCATACTTCTCATCACCCAGCACAGCATGACCCAAACTACGTGCATGTACACGGATCTGATGCGTACGGCCCGTGTAAATACGAACACTCACCCGACTAAGCCCCTGACGCCTGTCCTTGACTTCAAAATCAGAACGAGAAGGTTTTCCCTCGCGATCTACCTTGACCCGGCGCTCACCTGAGGGCAACAGGTATTTAAGTAAGGGCAGTTCGACGCGATGACGACGTCCCTGCAAATCTCCTGCAAGAACAGCTTCATAACGCTTTACCATATGATCTTCTCGTAACTGCGCCTGCAAGGACAGCAATACCTTACGATCATAGGCCAGTAACAGCAAACCTGACGTATCCCTGTCCAGGCGATGTACCAGCTCAAGAAACGGATAGTCAGGGCGCATCGTACGCAAGGCCTCGATAACCCCGAGCTGTACCCCACTGCCGCCATGAACGGCCAATCCATGGGGTTTATTCAGCACGATTAATCCATGCTGTTCATAAAGCACGCAGGTCTCCAGGTGGCCTGACATCGCTGCACCGGGAACCCCGGCTGAGCCTGCTTTATCATCGGCCAGACGCAACGGCGGGACACGAATCTGGTCTCCCAGGTGCAACCGGTAATCAGCCCTGACCCTGCCGCGATTGACCCTGACCTCGCCTCGTCGCACGATGCGATAAATCAAGGTACGAGGGGCACCCTTAAGCTGACCTAAGAGGAAGTTATCCAAACGCTGGCCATCATGACCAGCATCTACCACCAGCGTACGTACTTGCTGCGCCGCAGAGGACTTCTCTACCTCATGCATCAGGTTTGCCCTCTGAACCGGCGATCTTGGCCCTCATGGAATTTTCTGCTATCATCGTGAAGCCTGTATTGGAACGTGTCGCACCGGTGGTGCTGTGGCGAGATTGCCAGCCCAAAGCGGCATTATAAGTAATCAGGTTCGTTCTGTGCCAAATTTCAGCATGAACCCAACCTACGGGTAGGTACTTATTTACGTACCAGTGCTCAAGAAAATTGCCAGATCGTGTTTTGGTCGCGGTTATGTTGCCGCGTGTTAATAATGCTTGGTGCCCAGGGTGTGAGCCTGGCCTGAGCTGATAGATTTCGGTTGTTTTGATTGGATTCAAAACATCAGGGTGAGGCGTGTGCCTTAATGTGGTTTGATGATACGGACATACCCCTTTTTAACTGGGGCGTAGCCGCCAGAGATCCTCGGAATCTTCAGGCTGAGACCGGCCGTCCTGCGCTTGAGCCTACCTTTTGTGGTTGACTATGAAGCGCATGCTGATAAATGCCGCGCACGACGAAGAAATTCGCGTAGCGATGGTGGATGGACAAAAACTGTATGATTTTGACTTGGAGCATTTAGCCAGGGAACAAAAGAAAGCTAATATATACAAAGGCCGTATAACTCGGGTTGAACCCTCACTGGAAGCTGCCTTTGTCGACTTTGGTGCTGAGCGCCATGGTTTTTTGCCGCTGAAAGAAATTTCAAAAGAGTACTTCACTCGTTCCGGTAAAGATGGCCAGGGTCGCGTCAATATCCGTGACGCCCTGCAAGAAGGTCAGGAACTCATCGTTCAGGTTGAAAAGGAAGAACGAGGCAATAAAGGCGCCGCCTTATCTACGTTCATTTCTCTTGCTGGACGCTATCTGGTTCTCATGCCTAATAACCCTCGGGCTGGCGGTATTTCTCGTCGTATTGAGGGCGAAGAACGCCAAGAACTTAAAGACACGCTTAGCCACCTCAATCTGAGCGGGGATATGGGCGTTATCGTTCGTACCGCCGGTGTAGGCCGTTCCCCTGAAGAACTGCAATGGGACCTGGATTACCTCTTGACACTCTGGGGAGCCATCACCCAAGCAGCAGGAGAGTGCAAGGCCCCCTCACTGATTTATCAGGAATCCAATGTCGTTATCCGCGCTGTTCGTGACTACTTGCGTAATGACATCAATGAAGTACTGATCGATAGCGAGCCTGCCTGGCAACAGGCCATGGATTTTGTTCAAAAGGTCATGCCTCACTTTCAGACACGTATCAAACTTTACAAAGATACGGTCCCCCTGTTCAATCGCTATCAGATTGAAGGACAAATTGAAACAGCCTACCTGCGCGAGGTTAAATTGCCCTCGGGTGGCTCTATCGTCATTGATCCGACAGAAGCCCTGGTCTCTATCGATATCAATTCATCGCGCGCTACCAAAGGCGGGGATATTGAAGAAACAGCTCTCAACACCAATCTTGAAGCCGCCGAAGAAATTGCTCGCCAATTACGTTTGCGTGACATCGGTGGTTTGATTGTCATCGACTTTATCGACATGGTCCCGGTCAAAAATCAACGAGCGGTTGAAGACCGTTTGCGTGATGCCTTAGCTGTTGACCGGGCTCGCATTCAGATTGGACGTATCTCAAAGTTCGGCCTACTGGAGCTTTCCCGTCAGCGCTTGCGCCCCTCCCTGGAAGAAACTACGGGACTGGTTTGCCCTCGTTGCCATGGTACAGGCGTCATTCGCGATGTGCGCTCATTGTCTCTGTCTATCCTTCGCATCATTGAAGAAGAGGTGTTAAAAGAACGCTCCGCCGAGATCAGGGCGCAAGTGCCCGTGGTTGTCGCTTCATTTATCCTCAATGAAAAACGCAAGGTTATTGCGGAACTTGAACTGCGTTCCAATGTACGCATTCTGATCTTGCCTGACCCTTATCTGGAAACCCCTCACTATTCCGTACAGCGCTTGCGTGATGATCAAGTCGAAGAACTGGATACTCCCGTAGCTTCATTTCGCTTGGTGGAGGGCATACAACCACCCGTGGAAGAACAGGCACAAACCATGCAGCCTATGGAGCCGCGTAGCGAAGCCGCGGTCAAGATGGTTCCGCGTGATACGACACCTGCCGCTCCATCGACACCTGCAGCAGCTCAGCCGGCGCTTACAACAGCAACGCCTCCTGCCAAACCGGGTTTTCTGGCATGGTTTGCTAACTTGTTTACTGCCCAGCCGGCTGAAAACCCGTCAGCCCAGGCAGAACGGACTTCTTCACAGGCCAGAACTCCCGCAGAGCGCCAGGCCGGACAACCGCAACGCCATGCGCGTGACCGCCAACGAGACAATCGCCCCCAGCAGCGTCGTCAACCAGATCATGGCAACAAGCTGCCTGCGGAGAAAACTCAAGACGCCAAGGCGACGATGGAAACCAGGACTGCAGGTCCGAGCAATAAACCTGCTCGTCCTCCCCGCCCTCCTCGCCCTGATAAGGCGCAGGACAATAAACCTTCAGCAGAAGCCACGGGCAGCCCTGCTCAGTCTGCTGCTGGCGCATCGGCACCTGCTACTGATTCCAAACAAAGACCGCGCAACGCACAACAACGCGAGCGTCGGGACCGTCCACCACGTCAGCGCGACCCTTCTGTGATCACGCAAGACACGGTGACGCTGAGCCAGAAGCCTGATACATCACGCCCTAGCGCGATCGTGGAAGACCGCAGCTTACCCGTGGTAACAGCCCCTACTGATGTGCCCGTCATGCCCGTGGTGATGGCACCTCAGGAGGCCACTGAGCCCCATGTCAACTTCGCGCCATCGCCCACAGAAACAGCTACGCCTGCGCCTCAACAGCCGGTTGAGGTCGTCCATGTATCTGACTTTGTGATGAAGGAAAACGAACTGGCCCGTGAAACAGAGCAGTCCACCATGGCAGCAAATACGCCTGTCATCCAGACAGCAGCGACACCGGTTGAGCGTCCACGCCGCGCCGCCAATGACCCTCGGGAACGTCGGCGTCAGCAACAGCGTGTATCATCACCCGTCGCTACAGCCAAGCCAGCAACTACGCTAGTTGAACAACCTGTCGCATCACCCGTGCAGGAACAACCTCAACCACCTGCTCCTACAGCTGATTAACATCAGCGCTTGAATGCCCCCCCCTGCCCAGTCCCTGGGTCAGGGGGGAATGCATGGAGATGGCTAGTTTGATAAGCCCGTGCTTACATAACCATTTTCTTGAAAGCATCGAGCACAGCATCACCCTTGAAAGGCTTGACTATCCATCCCTTGATACCCGCAGCCTTACCGCGTTCTTTCATACTGGGACTGCTTTCCGTCGTCAGCATGATGATATTGACCGTCTTATTGCCCAGTTCACCACGGATTTTTTCCACCATGGTCAAACCATCCATATTCGGCATATTCACATCACTAACCACCAGTTTGACCCCAGGATCAGCCTTGAGCTTGGCCAGGCCATCCTTGCCATCGACAGCCGTCGCCACGTCCAGACCAGCATTGCGGAGAAAGCCAGCCACTTCATCTCGCACCGTACTTGAGTCATCTACCACCAAAATTTTCGCCATGCTGCCTCTCCCGATTAATCAAAAAAACTCCAGCTCACCCGAACTAACCAAGTCATCGATGTCCGTAGAATTCTCCTTGAAGTCTTCTGGCGACCAGCTGAGGTTAAAAATAAAGCGCTGATAAATCTCGAACGACAACCCTGTCGTTTCATTCGTCAGCGTATAGTGTAGACATAATTGCGGATTATCCGTACCAAAAGAGATGTACTTATGCTGATGATTGATAATCAACGGCACTTGTACCCTGTTTTCATTTTCCGGGGGCTCACCCACATATCGGTTTTTAAACTGACCCCAAACCAGGTTGGTAATTTCACCCAGAAAGCTGTTGACTGATCTAAAGTCTGCTTCTTCATCGACCCCCATGGACTTGATACTCTGTAAAATTGGTGCTTCCTGCGCCTGAAACATCATATAACCCTTGCACCAGGAGCTTTCCAGGGTCATCAAGCTAAACACCTCACCATAGATCAGGCGATCGCGCACAACATAGGGTAAATCCGAGCGCAACGTCATGCCACGAAACTGACTGGTTAGCACCGACTCTGTCAGCTCCGTGATACCTCGCACCAACGCTGATGGATACACCAGGCAGAAAATATGGTCATCCACCAGGGTACGCAGGTGATCCAGGTCCTGAGCCACATAAGCAGCACAGAAATAGCGCTGCACGGCTATGGGCAAATCCTCCAGCGAAGCTTTCAATTCACGACGCAGAAAAATAGGTAATTCTCGCCGAGCCACATGGATACTTTTGGCTAACGCCATGCTTTCTTCAACCGTATCACCGTAGTTCTCAGCAAGAAAAACGGCTCCCAGATCAATATTGGAAGTCAGGACAGACAGCAAATTGCTTTTGCTGACCTTAAGCGGCAACAAGCCTATGTTATCAAAAAAGGCTTTAATCTCTTCAGAAAACTCAGGCGTGTTATCCAAAACCAGCACTTTGCTGCGCAACAGCGTTTCACTCATCTCGCCTATTCTCCATCTAGTAAGTAGGTCTCAGAACAATTCCAGTGCTCCGGTTTCTTCTTCATGAGCTTCATCAAATCTAAAATCTATCGGGGCGTTCTCGCACATGCACAGCGTGACATGGAATGAAACTGCCTCACTGATTTTGATCTCAAACCGCGCAATATGACCAGGTTTAAGATCGGGAATAAAATCCATGACTTCCCGCCCCAAGGTATACGGAGTCGACATCCCCAAATGACCAAAACTTTTCAGAAGCTCCCTGTTCATCGCCCCACAACACAGATTACCCAGCTCTGAGACAACATCAACCAGAGACATATCCGATGACCCAGCTTTAAAATAAGCCTCGGTGGCCGCATTCTCATCGATATGAAAAATCGTCAATAACCTGAAAACAAAGGAGGATATTGTCAAAACGATGATCGTTTTTTCAGAAAAGGGAGCGCTGACCGCTTCTGGCAATAACGTAATCGACAGCGGCCCTTCATCCTGTTTGGCCAAGTTGCTGCGTGCCGCCTTCAAAAAGATAGCTTCGATCCCCTTTTTAGCCTGCTGAGTAATCATGCCTTAACCCAACTTCTCATAAAGTTGTTTCACCAAGGCCTCAAGATTACTAAGGGCTGCCATCATCATCTTGCCTCCTGCCTGTATGTCCTGAAAGGTCGCTGTCGTTTTCAGATCATTCATATGCAAGCTGCGACTATAGTCCTTGGAAAGCAACTCAGACTGATCTGCCAACTTGCGTACTTCATCAGCAACCACAGCAAATCCGCGCCCAGCCTCTCCCGCTCTAGCAGCTTCGATGGATGCATTCAGGGCCAAAATAATGACATTCTTGACGATAGAGCCAAACTCCTGGTTTTTGGCATGCATATTTCGATTCTGATCCATCAGAGAAATCATGTCCTCATGCCAACGCTCAAAGGTCACAGCGACTCCTTTAAGTAATTCAGCTTCTTTAACCAGAGGTGTAGCTTGCTCCAGCAACTCTGCACGCAAACTCTCATAGCGAGCTTTAGCTGTCATCACCTGATGCATCCCCGACTCATGCTGCTGACTCTTGGACAAATCTGCTTCGTGCAAAGCCCTCTCAAGTTCCGTCAACTTATTTTGCAGCTTTTGTATCTCGGCTGATGCGCGCTCTGCTTTTGCCTGATTCGCCTGAGCTTCCCGGCTCAGTTCTTGCTGTAAAGCATCCGCCTCCCGTTGTTGCCGTGTCGACTCCTCACGCCATACCGACTGCGCATGTGCATGCCTGGACATCATCCAGAATGCCGTAGCCAGCGAGAGCGTGATTCCACCCAACGCCATCCCTTCCAAGCCTTCAATCATGCCTGCCCCCTTATCATGCCCCTGATTAAATCGCCACGAGCGCAGCGGATGGCAAGCGAATCATGAACTCAAAGGGACAAAAACCCAGTTCAGCCGCTGATCCGTGAAGTACTATCGCAATTTCACCTCCCTGTTCCTTTAGGAAAGTGCGTACGGCATCCATACCTACCCCTCGACCCGATACTTGACTCACCTGCTCGGCTGTCGATAAACCTGATTCAAAAATCAGTTCAGCTATCGCAGCAGGATCTGGCTTTTCACCTGCATTGAAACGGCCTTGCGCCAAACCCTTTTCGTACAGTTTGTGCAGGGCTAATCCTCGACCATCATCACTGATGTGTAAATCCACACCTTGTCCTTGCCGCTGACACACAAAACGAATATGGCCGGCCTCTGACTTACCCGCTTTACGGCGATCGGCAGGACTCTCGATACCATGATCCAAAGAGTTGCGCACAATATGCATGAATGAGCTTTTCAAGGCCTGGGCTACCAGATTATTAAACGCTACCTCACCATCGACAATTTGAACTTCAGGGGTAGGTTTATTGAGTTCCTTGGCCAAGGATGACAACGAATCCACGGCACCCGATACCAGTCGCTGCAAAGGCACCAAACCCAGTTGCGCTACCTTTTGTTGTAACTGACTTGCGGCATCATTGGCTGCCTGACTAGTCAAGTTATCAACCAAGGACTGCAAGGCGCTGATTTCTTCTCTGCTGACAAACACGCCTCGTGTCGTCAGCATGTCCGATGCGCGTCCTTTACGACCTAACTTATCTTCATTGACCACCACATAGCCAGCCAGTCCAGCGGCCACAGCATCCAGTTCTTTAAGTAACTCGGCTTGATCCCACACAGCCTGTTCATCCTGGCGCAGGCGGTCATAAGCCTGTTCTGCTTCATGCGCCACATCGGTAATAGCCTTGAATTCATAAGTACGAGCATTACCCTTGATGGTATGCATATTGCGAAATAAGGCAGCGACAACTTCTGATTTGCGTTCTGTATTTTCTTCGATCAGCTTTCTGTTGTCGGCCAGATACGTTTGCGCTGATTCGATGAACTCATTGAACTTGCCAATTGAGATCTTGATAATCTGAGAAATAATATCCAGTTCAGCTTTCTGATGAGCAGCTTCCAGTTCCAGGGCGCGCAAGTGAGTCACATCCTGAACGATGAGCAGGACTTTATCGACAGCCTCATCCTCATTTTTTATCGGGCTCCAATGCAACTGCAGAATCTTGTTTTCACCCGCCTCAGTGCGCACTTGCATTTCGCTAACCAAAAGATGTGAGTTAAACTCAAACATCATCAAGTCTTCACCCACGATAGCTTCCAAAGCGACCTTGACCTGATCACGGGTATCGGCACCCAGGTTACTGGATGCAAACAGTGCTTCCAGCGCATCGCGGCCAGCTAGTTCGGCATCCCCGAAAATGCTGTGCATATAAGCGGAGTATTCAGGATGCAGACGATTACCCTGAATGATGGTACAGACGCCCAGACTCATATTATCCAACATGGCGTTGACATCATTGGTTTTCTGCGTCAACTGCGCCGTACGCTCAATAACCTTGAGCTCTAAGTTGGCATTCTGTTCAGCAATAATTTCCGTCATTTTCAGGTTATTGCGGATAAAGAAAACCAACACACCCATAAACATCAGGTTCATGACGCCTATGGCCATACCCATGTAAAGATTGATTTTGGTGGCTTGCTGGGTCTGCTCTAGGGTGTGTACGAAGTTGTCATAGCTGGAGGAACGAAAATCCAGCAAATTCTTCTTCAAGGTGGCCAGCACCTTGTTCATTTTCGCCACATCGCTGAAACTGCCGGTATGAGCGATCATGCCTGTTGATGTCTGATAGGCCAAATCACGGTAGGCTTTGAAATCCGAACGTAGTTTCAAAATGTCCGTTTTGCGCCCCGGATAAAGTTTAGCCATCTCCGCGAAAGTCTTATCCCCATCCATATAAAATGGCTGCGCCTTATCCACAGTATCCTTATCCGCCATCATCACGCCCTGCATGAACTGCTCTTCCATCTTATCCAGACGGACAATATTGCGGTCAGCTCGTTCCAGCACAGGAAAATACAGGTCTCTGATATCTGAGAGGTTAGAATTACTCTGTACGGCCTTTTGCACGCTATACGTGGAAAAGGCCAAGAACAGCACGATAGCCCCACCAACGATAAGGATAATCTTGAGCATCGGATTTCCAGATTGTCCTGCACTGGCTGGTTTAGGCGGTGCAACTTCAGCTGCTTGACTTGTCTTGCTCATGGTTCTCAGATGACCCGTACAGTTAGTGATTAAGGGACTTCTCTTGCGATTGAACTAATGCCTAACGCTGTTTTTAAGCCTAAGGGTTAAAAACACGCCACGCCGATAGTTACCAGCATAGATGAGAAGTTGCATCCCTACCAAAAACGCACGTTAAGAAGTACACAAGTGATCAAAAAATGTTCAATCAGTGTGATAACTAGCGCTAAATACTGGGATTTTTATCAGCCAAGGGGGAAAAGCGAGGCCTGATGTAGCAACCGCCAACCATCAGGCCAGAAAGCATCAGGCCTGGACACCATAACTCATCAGACGCTGATAGCGTCGATCCAGCAATGTGCGGGTATCCATACCTCGTAACTTCTTCAGCTGTTTCAGCAAGGTTTTACGCAAAGCATCCGCCATGGCATCGATATGACGATGAGCTCCCCCCAAGGGTTCAGCAATGAGTTCATCGACAAATCCCAATTCCTTGAGGCGATGCGCCGTCAAGCCCATAGCCTCAGCTGCCTCCGGGGCTTTCTCAGCTGTTTTCCAGAGTATGGAAGCACAGCCTTCAGGCGATATGACAGCATACGTACTGAATTCAAGCATCAACAAGACATCGCCCACACCAATGGCTAAAGCCCCGCCCGATCCTCCCTCACCAATGACCGTACTGATAATAGGGGTTTGCAACCGGGACATAACGGCCAGATTCCTGGCGATGGCCTCAGACTGACCGCGCTCTTCAGCATCAATCCCGGGATAAGCTCCCGGCGTATCAATAAAGGAGAGCACGGGCAATTTAAAGCGCTCCGCCATTTCAAACAGCCTCAAGGCTTTACGATATCCGTCTGGTTTTGGCATGCCAAAATTGCGCCAGACCTTTTCTTTAACCTCGCGTCCCTTCTGGTGCCCTATCAGCATGACGGGTTCCCCCATCAGCCGAGCAGTACCACCGATAATTGCAGGATCATCGCCAAAGACACGATCACCATGATATTCATCAAAATCCGTAAAAATTCGCTCGATGTAATCCATGGTATAAGGGCGCAGAGGATGCCGTGAAAGCTGAGAGACCTGCCAGGCACTCAGTTTACTGAAGATCTCCTCGGTCAAACGTGTGGCCTTATCTTCAAGACGCACAATTTCTTCACTGATGTTAAGTCCGGTACCACTGCCTACTTTACGCAGACCATCAATCTTAGCTTCCAACTCTGCAATAGGCTGCTCAAATTCGAGATAATTAGGATTCATACAGGCTCCTTAAAGTCCGTTACAGGCAAGTCTTGGCGCGTCAACAGCCTGATCTTTTGATATTCACAGGTGGCTATAAAATCCTTGGAGCCCAGATACCGTAATTCCATGGGGCGAGATTGCCGTAGTGGATCAGCCTCATCAACCTCACCAGGATGACACATAATTAATCCACCGTTAGCGATATCACTCAGCCATGTGGCCATTTTGGTCGCGAATACCTCACCCTGAAAACCGTAAACGCCAGCAAAGTCGGTATTCATACAGTGCTGTTGGGGCAACCGCCGGGCTCCCAAGCTAGCAATCACAAAAGATTTAAAGCCTCGGGCCTGCTGACTCATCGTTGAGCGCAAAGGCAACGGTTGTCCATAGCGTTGCGTCATAACCTGTAACATGGCCTCACGCACTTGCGGTAATTGATGC
>JAJZHP010000029.1 GCA_021804355.1 Pseudomonadota bacterium
CTGACGGGTCAGGGAAAAAAATGTGAGTTATGGGATAAGGCAGCCTGGGACGCTATGAATGCTCAGGCTATGGCTGCAGATTTCTCCGCAGCGCATCTGGCTCAGGCCATCGATTCCCTGGCCTTGTAATGAATATAGCCGAACATAAAACGGTTCTGGCAGAAGAGACCGTTAACAGTGTTTTATTTCGTAGCGATGGCTATTACATCGATGCCACTTTTGGACGGGGTGGGCATAGCCGGCGTTTGCTGGATAAGTTAAATCAAGAAGCACGGTTGCTGGTCATGGATAAGGATCACGCTGCCATTGCTGTGGCTGAATCATTGGCGCAGGTGGATCAACGGGTTGTGGTTCGCCAAGGTAGCTATACCCAGCTTTCACGTTGGGCAACCGAACTGGGTTGGATCGGCAAGGTCAGTGGAGTCGTGCTTGATTTAGGTGTTTCATCGCCGCAAATCGATGATGCCGGCAGGGGATTCAGTTTTCAGGTGGATGGGCCGTTGGATATGCGCATGGATCAGGAACAGGGACTGAGCGCTGCAGAGTTGCTAGCCACGGTTAGCGAATCTGATTTGGCTGACATCCTGTTTAACTATGGCGAGGAGCGGTATGCACGGCGCATAGCCCGAGCTCTGGTTGCTGCCCGACTGCAGGCGCCTTTGACGAGCACCTTACAAGTCGCTGCCATTATTCGTGCCGCCCACCCGGCCTGGGATCACCACAAGCATCCAGCAACGAAAAGTTTTCAGGCACTCAGACTCTATGTAAATCAGGAGCTTGAAGAGTTGGATCAGGTGTTGCCCATGGCGGTGGAAGCACTTGAACCAGGAGGGCGCCTGGCCGTCATCAGCTTTCATTCGCTGGAAGATCGTCGTGTAAAGCAGTTTATGCGTGATGAAGTACGTGGTGTTGAACCGCCCTCTTTACGTGGATTGCCCATAGCTCCTGCCATGACCCAGCCTCGCTTACGCCAGGTGATTCGCCGTCAGGATCCCAGTGAACAGGAAATTGCTGAAAACCCGCGTTCACGTTCAGCCCATCTGCGCGTTGCGGAGCGTCTATCATGATCGGGCCCCGGTTAAGCAACGATGCCTGGGCGCTGCTGTTCCTGGCCGTCTTGATTATCGTGACTTCGGTAGGGGTGGCCTACAGCGCCTACCGAACTCGCCAGGGCCTCTCGCAACTACAAACGCTGGAAGCAGAAAGAGATCAGCTAGAGGTTGAATGGACCCAGCTTCTGCTGGAAGAGCATGCCTGGGGTTCTTACTCCCGCATAGGCGCGATGGCTACGGCACAATTGCATATGCAAAGCCCGGCACCCTCTGATGTTGTTATGGTGAGACCATGACGGTCACAGGAGCAGTGCGCAAAGGGGCCAGCAGCAAAGCGCCTATGGCTGGGCGTTATAAAGCCGTCGTTGTTGTGATGGTTGCTATGTTGCTCGCCATGTGGTCGCGTGCGGCTTACTTGGCCCTGTGGGATCATGATTTCTTGCAGCGGCAAGGCGATCAACGGTCTGTGCACTGGGAAACGGTACCAGCCAGTCGTGGGATTATAAGGGATAGAAACGGAGTGCCTTTAGCCGTGAGTACCCCCATGACTTCCCTGTGGATTAATCCACGGCGCATGGAGCAGGGTGCTGACAGTTTGATGCAACTGGCTAGGGTGACGGGCGTGGACCCCGCAGATTTGCAACATCGTTTGCAAAAGAATGCCAATCGCGAATTTATGTATGTGCGTCGTGATTTGGATCCAGCTGTGGCTACCCAGATCCTGAACGAAGATATTCCAGGGTTGTATGGACAGACGGAGTACATGCGTTTTTATCCCGAAGGCGAGCCCTTGGCACAGCTCATCGGGTTTACCAACCTGGATGGTAAAGGTGAGGATGGCTTAGAGTTGGCCTATGACCCATGGCTGGCAGGGCAGTCAGGTAAACGTCGTGTTATGACGGATCTGCACGGGCGCTTGATACGTGATGTGGCCTTACTGAAGGCGGCTCAGCCTGGTCATGATCTCTACCTGAGCATAGATAGCCGGGCTCAATACTTGGTATACAAGGAGCTTGCTGATCAGGTTATGGCGCAAGATGCGCGTGCTGGTATGGCGGTGGCCCTGGATGTCAACACCGGGGAAGTGCTGGCTATGGCCAATGTGCCTTCCTACAACCCCAATAATCGTCAGCATCTGACCATGGATGCATTACGGAATCGTGCTGTGGTGGACATGTTTGAACCCGGTTCAACCATGAAACCTTTTACCATAGCTGCTGCCCTGGAAAGTGGACAGTTCACACCGCGCAGTATGTTTGATACGAGACCTGGAAGTTTTCGGGTAGGCAACCATGTGATACATGATGATGAAGATAATGGCGTCATCGATCTGGGTACCATCATTACCAAGTCTAGCAACATCGGTGCTTCCAAAATTGCCCTGGCGTTACCTCCATCAACACTGCCTGAGATGTTCAGGCGCCTGGGTTTTGGCGCATCAACGGGTAGTGGATTCCCGGGTGAAAGTCCTGGTCGCTTACCTGCATCTTCGCTGTGGAAACCGATAGGTTTGGCGCATATGTCGTTCGGGTATGGAGAAACGGTAACGGCTTTACAGCTGGCTCGCGCCTATGCAGCGCTGGCCTCAGGAGGAGTGCTCAAACCCGTCAGTTTTATTAAGCAGCAAATGCCGCAACCGGGGCAGCGTGTTCTGGATGAACGTTGGGTGTCTGAAATTATCCCCATGCTGGAAACCGTGGTGAGTGCTCAGGGAACCGCGCAGCAGGCTTCGGTGCCAGGCTATCTGATTGCTGGAAAAACAGGAACGGCCCACAAAGTGGTGAATGGCAGCTACTCACCTAACCAGTACATGTCGTTGTTTGTCGGTATGGCTCCTGCTAGTCACCCCCGCATTGTGATGGCTGTTGTCATCGATACGCCGAGAAAGTCGCAGTATTACGGTGGATTGGTGTCGGCACCGGTGTTTTCACGCGCCATGAGCGAGTTACTGCGTCTGATGAATGTTGAACCTGATCATAGCAGTGAGCATCTGGCGGCTTCCGTGCCGCTCGCCAGGGGGGCAGGATGATGATCCGTACGCTAGAAGCTGTAGTCGGCTCGCAGTCACTCCCCGAGGCACTGAAGGCGCTGGCACTGACAGGGCTGGCCTTGGACAGCCGTCACGTCAAAGTGGGCAACGCTTTTGTGGCGTTAGCCGGGACTCATCAACATGGACTGGGTTATATCGATGAGGCAGTACGCAAGGGTGCTGTATTACTGATGGTTGAAGCTGGAGCTACAGTTCCCTCGGTATCCATCCCCGTGCTGGAGGTCAAGGAACTTCGTAAGTCGCTCTCAGCGTTTGCCGCCAACTTCTACGATCACCCTTGTCGTGATATGGAAGTCATGGCGGTCACCGGTACCAATGGCAAGACCAGTTGCTGCCATCTCATGGCGCAGGCATGGAAGCTGCAGGGATACAGGTCGGGGGTATTAGGGACCTTAGGTAATGGAGTATGGGGGCAGTTACATCCCTCCACGCATACCACGGCTGATGCCATCAGCTTGCAAGCAGAATTAGCGAACATGGCCGTAGCTGGAGTTACGCATCTGGCTATGGAGGCCAGTTCTCATGGGTTGGATCAGGATCGCATGGCGGCTGTACCGGTGCATTGGGCCGTCTTTACCAATCTGACGCACGACCACCTGGATTATCACGGCAGCATGGATCAATACGCCGCTGCCAAGGCGCGTTTATTCGCCTGGGAGAGCTTAAAGGGGGCCGTTATTCATGCCGCTGTTCCTTACCATGAGTGGATGCTGAAAGCATTGCAACCTGGAGTTCCGTGGGTGCTCTATGGGCATGCTGCTGACCATGATCTGTGGTTTGATCAGGTCAAGGTGGATGCACAGGGCATGAGTTGCCAGGTCCATGGCCGATTCGGGCGTGGATCTATGCATACGCGTTTGCTAGGTAGATTTAACCTGGAAAATGTAACGGCGGTGTTGGGTTGTCTGCTCATGCAAGGGACGCCTCTGGATCAGGCTCTGGCTGTGGTGGCTGAGCTGGAACCGGTAGCGGGACGGATGCAGACCCTGCGAGTTCCAGGCTTACCCACTGTCGTCGTTGATTACGCGCATACGCCGGATGCTCTGCAACAAGTCCTGCAAAGTTTACGAGAAGGATTGCAAGGGCAGCTGATCTGCGTCGTGGGCTGCGGTGGTGATCGTGATGCAGGGAAGCGGCCCATCATGGGACGTTTGGCTAGCGAGTTGGCGGATGAAGTCTGGTTAACTTCGGATAACCCTCGCTATGAGCGGCCAGAGGATATCCTGGCACAAATGCAGTCTGCATTAAAACGCCCGGTACATATCGAAGTCGATCGATTGCAAGCTATTCGTAAGGCCTTGGCTGCCGCCAGTTCAGACAGTGTGGTGTTGATTGCGGGCAAGGGCCATGAGACCTACCAGGAAGTTGCAGGCCAGCGGTATCCTTTTGACGATATGGCGATAGCCAAACATTGGTTACAGGAGGGCTTATGCAACTAAGCGACCTGCAACGATATTTTGGCGGCAAACTGTATCAGGGCGATGCAAGTTTACAAGGCGTGTCTACCGATACGCGTACGCTACAGCCTGGAGCTTGCTACGTAGCTTTGCGCGGTCAAAATTTTGATGGTCAGAGCTTTCTGCCACAAGCACAAGCAGCCGGTGCACAGGCGGTGGTGGTTGAGCGTTTTGATGCGGCCTGTACCCTGCCCCAGTGGGTGGTGAATGATACTACGCAAGCATTACAGCAGATGGCCAAAGCCTGGGCACAGGAAAATAAGCAGGTATACCGGATAGCTCTCACCGGGAGTTCAGGTAAGACGACCACCAAGGAAATGTTGGCTAGTATGCTGAGCACCTTGGGGCCGACCCTGGCCACGCGCGGTAATCTCAATAACCACTGGGGAGTTCCACTAACGCTGTTGCAGCTGCGTCCAGAACATCGCTATGGCGTATTTGAGTTAGGTGCTAATCACCAGGGAGAAATCGATCTGACTTCAGCGCTGGTAGAGCCTCATGCCGTAGCTATTACCAATATAGGTACGGCGCATCTGGAAGGGTTTGGTAGTCGTGAAGGCATTGCACAGGCCAAAGCTGAAATCTATAAGCATGTTACTCACGGCGGCATGGCCGTCGTCAATGTCGATGATGACTTTGCCGATTATTGTCTCAAGGCCAGTCATCACCTCAAGCAGGTCAGCGTGTCCTTACAGAACTCCGGGGCAGACGTGCAGGCTGAGGACCTGCTCGTCGATGAACAGGGTTGTTATAGCTTTGTGCCTCGGATCTATGGACAACGCCTGGAACGTTGGTATCTGCCCTTGATGGGGCGGCATAATGTGTTGAATGCATGCATGGCCCTAGGGCTGGCCAGTGCAGTACCAGACTGCGATTGGAAGCAAATGCAGGCTGGCTTGCAAGCCATGCCTGGCGTTCCGGGGCGGATGAACTGTTACCGTCATAAGGGCATCACGCTGATTGATGACACCTATAACGCTAACCCGCTATCAATGAAGGTAGCTATTGATGTTTTGGCAGGGATGCCAGGGCGTCATGTGCTGGTCGTAGGGGATATGGCGGAATTGGGTGCGTCTGCCATTCAGGGACATCACGAGGTGGGAGCATGGGCAAAGATGAAAAAAATAGATGCCTTGTACGCAGTAGGTGATTTTGCTGAAGCGTATTCTGAGGGTTTTGGTGGCGAAGCCAGGGTAGCCGCTGACAAGGAGCAACTGATCAGTGATCTGCATCGCGAGCTTGAAGGTGTAGTCAGCATTCTGGTCAAAGGCTCACGTAGCAGTCAGATGGAAGAGGTAGTCAATATTCTGCGCGGGCAAGGGGAGATAAACTGACATGCTGACGTGGCTGGCGGAACTGTTAACCCATGTATACAGCGGGTTTCAGGTGGTTCACTACCTGACCCTACGCGCCATACTCAGCGTATTGACGGCTTTGCTCATGGCGCTGCTGATCGGGCCGGGCATGATTGAAAAGTTGCGTATGATGAAAATTGGGCAGGCTGTGCGCCATGATGGTCCGCAGACGCACTTGGTCAAGTCAGGAACACCGACGATGGGAGGAGCCCTCATCCTGGTGTCTATCGGCGTCAGCACTTTACTATGGGCTGATCTGTGTAATCCCTATGTTTGGGTATGCCTGGCTGTCATGGCTCTGTTTGGTGTAGTGGGCTGGGTTGACGATTACCGTAAAGTTGTTGAGAAAAACCCACGTGGACTCCCGGCTCGTTGGAAGTATCTGTGGCAGTCAATGGGAGGCTTGGCCGCAGCCTGCGTCCTGTTCTGGCTGGCACGTACCCCTGCTGAAACTTCATTGCTGATTCCCATGGTCAAACAAGTCTCTATACCCTTGGGGATGTTGCCATTTGTGATACTGACCTATTTGGTTATCGTAGGTAGCAGCAATGCTGTAAATCTGACCGATGGACTGGATGGCCTAGCCATCATGCCTACCGTTATGGTGGCAGCAGCGCTGGCGGTTTTTGCTTACCTGAGCGGCAACGTTCGTTTTGCTGAGTATCTGCATATTCCGTACGTCGCCAGTGCAGGGGAGTTGGTGGTGATCACGGCGAGCATGATAGGGGCTGGTCTTGGTTTTCTCTGGTTTAATGCTTATCCCGCTCAAGTCTTTATGGGGGATGTAGGAGCGTTGGCGCTGGGTGCGCTACTCGGTGTGATCGCTGTCATTGTGAGGCAAGAAATCGTCTTGTTCATCATGGGCGGTGTATTTGTGATGGAGACGGTGTCGGTGATGTTGCAGGTGGCTTCTTTCAAGTTGACCGGGCGACGCATATTCAGGATGGCGCCCATCCATCATCACTTCGAGCTTAAAGGCTGGCCTGAAACCAAAGTGGTGGTCAGATTCTGGATTATCAGCCTGGTTCTGGTGCTGATAGGGCTTTCCACATTGAAAATAAGGTAAGGACATGAGCCAGGTGATTTTACGTTCAGGCACCAAGGCGGTGGTAGGTCTAGGCATAACAGGCCTGTCCTGTGTGCGCTATTTAAAGCAACAGGGCTATGCCGTTGAAGTGCATGATACGCGTCAAAATCCCCCTGGGCTGGCCAGTCTGCAGCAGGAGTTTCCTGATGTCGTGGTTCATCTTGGCGCTTTAGAGCCTGAACGTTTATTAAAGGCTGAAGAAGTCGTGGTCAGCCCGGGACTCTCCCTTCGTGAACCAGCGCTCGCCGCTGTGGCAGCTGCGGGTATTCACTTGGTGGGCGATATTGAATTATTTGTTCGCGCCGCCCAGGCCCCGGTGATTGCAATTACAGGGTCCAATGCCAAAAGCACGGTAACCACCCTGGTGGGAGCAATGGCTGCTCATGCAGGTAAACGGGTAGCCGTGGGGGGCAATTTAGGTGTGCCGGCCCTGGAACTACTGCAACAGGAAGGGGTTGATCTCTATGTGCTGGAGTTGTCGAGTTTTCAGCTGGAGACGACGCATAGCCTGAAGGCTCGCGTGGCGACCATCCTGAACCTGAGTGAGGATCACTTGGATCGTTACGATGGAATGTCGGCCTATCACCAAGCCAAACAGCGTATTTATCGGCAATGTCAGGCAGCTGTATTCAATCGTGATGATGCCCTCACGCCGCCTCTATTGCCCGCCTCGGTACCTGTCAGCGGCTTCGGACTGGGTCAGCCTGATTTGGGCCAATGGGGTATTCGTACCGAACAAGGTATTCGCTATCTGGCGCTGGGAATAAAATGTCTCATGCCAGTCAAAGAGTTACCCCTGATGGGGGATCATAATGTAGCCAATGCGCTGGCTGCCTTGGCCCTGGGGTATCAGGCAGGACTGCCCATACCAGCCATGCTGGAGGTTCTTAAGACGTTCCGTGGCCTGGAACACCGCTGCCAGCATGTACGTGAAGTCGATGCGGTGAATTATTACGATGACTCCAAGGGAACCAACGTGGGTGCAACCGTCGCTGCTATCGAAGGCTTGGGTAGTACGATAGCAGGGAAGCTGATTGTAATCCTCGGTGGGGTCGGCAAGGGGCAGAATTTTAAGCCATTGCATGATCCGCTTGCTCGCTATGCTCGGGCTGTGGTGCTGATGGGGATCGATGCTCCTGCTATTGCATCCTGTCTGCCTAAAGGGCTGGCCTACCATCATGTGGATAGCATGGCATTGGCAGTCAATACAGCGAGAAGTATGGCGGTAGCGGAAGATGTGGTACTGCTTTCCCCTGCCTGTGCCAGCTTTGATATGTTTACGGATTATCACGATCGGGGTCGTCAGTTTGTAAAAGCTGTGGAGGCGCTGGCATGAAGATGACCTCGCTGGCTAACGGCATGAATGCCGGGGCTGGTGTAGCCCTGATGACCGGTTGCCTGATAGGTCTTGGACTGGTCATGGTGGCCTCAGCGTCTATGGATGTTGCTGCAGCGCAGTACGGCCAGCCATTTTATTTTTTTGATAGGCATTTAGCTTACATCGTGATCGGTTTGTTGACGGCCTGGGGCGTCTATCAGGTGCCGATGAATGTCTGGCAGAGCATCAGCAGTCAGGCTTTTGTATTCGGATTAGTTTTGCTGATTTTGGTTCTGGTGCCTCATATAGGACGCCGGGTGAATGGAAGTATGCGCTGGCTGGGGGTGGGGCCACTGACCATGCAGCCCTCTGAAGTGGCTAAACTATGTGTGGTGCTTTTTTTGAGTGCCTACTTGGTGCGTCGCCAGGATGAGGTTCGCGAGACTTGGGCGGGATTGGTTAAGGCTGGTTTGGTATTGATGCTGGTAGCTGTGCTTTTATTAGCAGAACCGGATTTTGGAGCTACCTCGGTCTTGATGCTAACCGCTGCGGCGATGATCTGGCTGGCGGGTAGCGGATTGAAGCGGTTTATAACCAGCTCGGTGGTGTTGGTGGGAGCTGGGGTGGTGATGGCCATGTCGCGCAGTTACCGGGTGCAGCGACTGACAGCCTATATCCATCCATGGGTGCATCCTTTTGATCAGGGTTATCAGTTAACTCAATCCCTTATAGCATTCGGCCGCGGAGGATGGGCAGGGGTTGGATTGGGCAATAGCGTACAGAAACTGTTCTATCTTCCTGAAGCTCACACGGATTTTGTATTTGCCGTATTCGCGGAAGAATTTGGCCTTTTAGGGGTCAGTGTAGTTATCGCCATGCTGATGGCTTTGGTACTCCTGGGGTTGCGTATTGGACAATGGGCAGAGCTCAAGGGCCAGTATTACAACGCTTATGTAGCTTACGGTTTGTCGGTTCTCATCGGTGTACAAGCCAGCGTCAATATCGGTGTGACATCGGGAGCCTTGCCAACGAAAGGGCTGACCCTTCCCCTGGTCAGTTATGGCGGAAGCAGCTTGGTGGTAGAGCTGATTATGGTAGCTCTGCTGTTGCGAGTTTACCGCGAATCAAGCACGGCAGGAGCTCGTTCATGAACTCCCGCCATGGTGCAAAGACTCTCATGATATTGGCAGGGGGCACAGGTGGGCATGTGTTTCCAGCACTGGCCGTGGCTGAGATATGGCGTCAGCGTGGCATGAACGTCGAATGGATAGGAACAGCTGCAGGTATTGAAGCGCGGATAGTGCCTGCTGCGGGTATGACGCTACATGTCTTGCCCGTCAAAGGCTTGCGCGGAAAAGGCTGGAAACAGCGTATACAGGCACCGCTGCCTTTGCTGAAGGCGGGTTGGCTGGCTTGGCGACTGATGCGGCGACAAGATGTTGCCATAGCGCTGGGCATGGGAGGGTACGTGACAGGCCCGGCAGGCCTAGCAACCCGGTTGGCAGGAAAGCCTTTGGTGATTCATGAACAAAATGCCATAGCGGGACTGAGCAACCGCTGGTTGGCTCCCTGGGCTACTCGCTTGCTGACGGGGTTTCCCGGCGTTTTTGGGCAACAGAAGCAAGCCATTCAGGTGGGCAATCCGGTACGTGAAAGTATCGCCAATATCGCTGAACCAGCCCTACGCCAGCATCCCGAGGGCAAGCTGCATATTCTGGTGCTCGGCGGCAGTCAGGGTGCCGATGCGCTCAATCGCGTGGTGCCCCAGGCATTACAACGTCTGGCTGAATCCTGCCCTCTGCAGGTAGTACATCAATGTGGTGAAAAACATGTGGCGACGACTCAGCAACGTTATGTGAATTTGTCGGGCCATAGTCAGGTTGTTCCCTTTATTCAGGACATGGCTACAGCCTACGCAGCGGCTGATCTGGTGATCTGCCGGGCTGGAGCCTTAACCATTGCCGAGCTTGCAGCCGCGGGGGTGCCGAGCTTGCTGATTCCCTTGCCTACAGCGGTCGATGATCATCAAACCCATAATGCCAGATACCTGAGTGATGCGGGAGCAGCCGTACTATGTCCGCAAGCGGGACTGGACGCAGAAACACTGTTGGCTGCCTTGCAACCGCTACGGGATGCGGCCAAACGCTTGAGCATGGCTCATCATGCCCGGGCATTGGCACAGCCCTTTGCCGCCAAACGTGTGGCTGATATATGTCAGGAGATCATCGCATGACACTGAACCGTAGCCATGCTGCTGTACAGATTCCCGAAATGCGCCGTATTAAACAACTGCATTTCATAGGGATAGGTGGTGCTGGAATGTGCGGTATTGCCGAAGTACTGCTCAACCAGGGTTACCATATTAGCGGCTCTGATCTCAAGGCATCCGCAACGACAGAGCGCTTGAAGAGATTGGGAGCACGTATAGATCTGGGGCATGTGGCAGAACAGGTTGAAGGCGCTAATGTGGTGGTGGTCTCCAGTGCCATCGATGAAACCAATCCGGAAATTCAGGAAGCAAGAAGACTGCGTATACCCATCGTGCGTCGAGCCGAGATGCTGGCTGAGTTAATGCGGTTTCGCCACGGCATAGCGGTTGCCGGGGCTCATGGTAAGACCACCACGACGTCCCTGATTGCCTCGGTGTTGGCCGAATCGGGTCGGGACCCTACCTATGTCATCGGTGGGCTACTGAATAGCGCGGGTACCAATGCCAAGCTGGGAGGCAGTCGGTATTTGGTGGCCGAAGCTGATGAGAGTGATGCTTCATTTCTACACCTGCAGCCCATGGTCAGCGTGGTTACCAATATTGATGCAGATCATATGGAAACCTACGGTGGGGATTTCGAGAAACTCAAACAGACCTATGTCGATTTTTTGCATAATTTACCCTTCTATGGGTTGGCCGTGGTTTGTCTCGATGATCCAGTGGTTGTTGAAGTTATGCCCAAAATTGGTCGTCCCACGTTAACCTATGGTTTGCATGAAAAGGCAGATTACCGCGCCGTGGAGGTTGAAGTTCATGGCCTGAGCTCACAGTTCACCGTGCTACGGCCTGCTCCCTATCCGGGGCTGAAGGTAAGTGTCAACTTGCCCGGGGCGCACAATGTCCTCAATGCTTTAGCTGCCATTGCAGTATGTACCGATGAAGGTGTCGATGATGCCGCCATACAGCGGGCACTTGAAGGATTTCAAGGCGTGGGGCGCCGGTTTTCAGTGCTGGCAAAGGTTCAGGATCCTGCGGGTGAACTGGTTCTGGTCGATGACTACGGACATCACCCGCGTGAGGTAGAGGCGACTATACGTGCTGCTCGCCAGAGTTTTCCCGATCAACGTCTGGTGATGCTGTTTCAGCCACACCGCTTTACACGGACCCGTGATTTATACGAAGACTTTGTTCGTGTGTTAAGTGCAGTGGATGTTCTACTCCTGCTGGATGTTTACTCCGCCGGGGAAAAACCAATTGCTGGTGCAGATTCACGCTCGCTGGCACGTAGCCTGCGAGCACGTGGCCAAGAACCCATCCATGTCGAAAATACAGAACAGTTATCCAGCCTGCTACCTGATCTGCTGTCCCCGGGCGATGTTGTGCTTGCACAGGGCGCCGGCAACGTAGGCAGCATTGCCCAGGAACTGGCTAAAAATCAACTCTATTGGCTGCAGGAGGGGCGTAGAGATGCCTAATGCACAAAAGGGCTTATCACCATCATGGGGCAAGGTGGCAGTTCTACTCGGAGGCAAATCCGCCGAACGTCCTATTTCTTTAAAGAGTGGCGCTGCCGTATTGCAGGCCTTACTCAGCCGGGGTGTGGATGCTGAAGCATTTGATCCTGCAGAACAGCCCTTGAGTGAGCTGAAGCAATATGACCGAGCCTTTATAGCCTTGCATGGGCGCGGTGGTGAAGATGGATGCATGCAGGGTGTGCTGGAACTCCTTGAGATCCCCTATACAGGCAGTGATGTGCTGGCTTCTGCGCTGGGTATGGATAAGATGCGCACCAAGCAGGTGTGGTTGGGGCAGCAATTGCCTACACCCGCTTATGCACGACTGACGGCGACAACGGACTGGTATGCATTGGCTGAAAAGCTAGGGCTGCCTTTGATGATTAAGCCGGTACATGAGGGTTCCAGCTTAGGCATGAGTCGAGTCGATTCGGTCAAGGATCTTCCTGCCGCCTGGGCTAAGGCGGCAGCCCTGGACGCTGTGGTTATTGCTGAGTCCTGGGTACAGGGCGAGGAATATACCGTTCCTGTCCTGGGGGAGCGTGCGCTGCCTGCCATTCGTTTAGAGACCAGTCACAGTTTTTATGATTTCGATGCCAAGTATCAGGCGCGGGATACCCAATATCGGTTGCCCTGTGGGTTGACCGAGGCTGATGAGCTTGCCCTGCAGGCACTGGCCCTGGAAGCCTTTCATGCCGTCGGAGCCCGTGGCTGGGGGCGGATTGATGTCATGCGTGATCAGCAAGGTCAATTCTGGCTGCTGGAAATCAATACAGTACCCGGTATGACGGATCATTCACTGGTGCCTATGGCTGCACAAGCGGCGGGTCTTGATTTTGCCGAATTGTGCATGACCATCCTGGAGCAAACTTTGCCATGACCTCCATGACGCTATTGCGAGACAGGCACTGGAATGCCCAAGCCTGGGGAAAGCGGTTGTTGGATCTGGTTTATTTCGCCATGGCCGTGGTGCTGGTCGTTAGCTGCCTGCGTGTGCTGCATCAATTGAATCATGGCGCTACAGTCCAGGCCGTACGCGTACATGGTGACTTTCGTCGATTACGTCGGGATGAGTTATCTGCCCTGTTGGCCCAATCAGTCCACGGGAATTTTATGACCGTTGATCTGGAGAGGGTACGTCAAGCTGCGCTGGCCTCACCCTGGGTAGAGCAGGCCAGAGTCAGCAGGATATGGCCAGACAGCCTGGATGTTCAGGTACGTGAGCGCCAGCCGGTAGCGCACTGGGGGAGTACAAGTTACATCAGCTCGCGCGGCGATGTATTTACGCCATCACAGATAAGCTTGATTCAGGGCTTGCCAATTTTGTATGGACCCGCTGATCAGGCTGGCTACGTCATGGAACAGTATCGCGCCATGAATGCTATTTTGCACCCCCTCGATATTCATATTCAGTCACTGGAACTAACCGAGCGGATGTCATGGATTTTGCAGTTGGACAACGGTCTGCAAGTCAGAGTTGATCGAGAAGATACGCTAACCAAGTTGCAACGCTTTGTCCTGCTTTACCAGAGAGAACTGGCATCGCGTCAGAACGAAATTAACGGAGTGGATCTGCGCTACCACAACGGCATTGCCGTCGCCTGGAAGCAGAGTCCCACGACAACATCGGCATTACGACATTGAGGGAGAGTAATCACATGGGGAGCTTGAGCAAATTTCCGGGTCGGGGCTTACGTAGCGCCGAGGCACCGCCCATGATTGCTGCCCTGGACATAGGCACATCCAAGGTGGTTGCCATCGTAGCCAGGGTCAACGATGACGATACGTTGGAGATTCTCGGGGTGGGACGACGTCCCTCCCTGGGGATGCGTCGTGGCGCCGTGACTAATATCGACCAGACGATGCAGGCCATTAAAGGTGCGGTCAGTGAGGCAGAATTGATGGCTGATTGCAGGATACATACGGTCTATGTCGGTATCGCAGGCAGTCATATTGGCGGGCGAAATGCGGCTGCCGTGGTGGCGACACGAGAGGGTGAAGTGACTTCACAGGATATGGAGCGAGTTATCGATGCGGCCAAGAGTGGATCGCTGCCCGCTGATCACAGGATTTTACATATCCTGCCCCAGGATTTTCTGGTCGACGATCAGCCTGATGTGAGGGACCCCATCGGTATGTCAGGACAGCGTCTGGAAGGACACATCCATGTCATATCATGTGCTAGCAATGCCTACGTCAATATTGAAAAATGTGTCCAGGGCTGTGGTTTACAGGCAGAGAGCATTACCTTGGAACAACTGGCCTCAGGCCAATCGGTCTTGACGGAAGATGAACGTGAACTGGGAGTCTGCGTGGTTGATATCGGCGCAGGAACGACAGATATAGCCGTCTTTATAGGCGGCGCCATACGTTATACGGCTACTATTCCGATTGCTGGCGATCAGGTCACCAATGATATTGCCATGGCACTGCGTACACCAACTCAGGATGCCAATGAACTCAAAATCAAGTATGCCTCAGCGCTTGCTCAGATGGTGACTGCCGATCAGGAAATTGAGGTCGTGGGCATGGGAGACAGGGCTAGCCGCCGGTTGTCTCGTCAAACGCTGGCCGAAGTGGTCGAGCCTCGTTATGACGAATTATTTTCACTGGTGTTAGGTGAGCTTGAGCGCGGCGATATGTTGCATCGATTGCCAGCGGGCATTGTGCTGACCGGTGGCTCCTCATGCATCGAAGGGGCCGTGCAATTAGCGGAGTCGATTTTTCATCTTCCAGTGCGCTTGGGGATGCCGATGAGCCCACGCCTGCGAGGCATGGCTGATATTTTGCGTAATCCGATGTATGCCACGGGCATAGGTCTACTGATGTATGGGCAACAGGAACTAATGCAGGGTCAAGGAGGGGGTAACCAATTTCAGCGTCGGCAAGATATGGATGCAGGCAGTGTTGTCGGAAAAGTCCGTGCCTGGTTGGCACGTACCTTTTAAAACATGAATTTTAAAATCACAACGAATCAGATATCAGGAGATTGCCATGAGTAATGTTTTTGAATTAGCCGACGTACTGCCAGAACACAGCAACGCCGTGATCAAGGTTATTGGGGTAGGGGGTGGTGGTAGCAATGCCGTTCAGCACATGGTCAACAGCCAGCTACCTGGTGTGGATTTTATTTGTGCCAATACCGATATACAGGCTTTGCACAAGATGTCGGCTCCGACCTGCCTGCAGTTAGGCAAGAATGTAACACGTGGATTGGGCGCAGGTGCCAATTCAGAAGTGGGGCGGCAGGCAGCCATTGAGGATCGGGATAGTATACGAGACATACTGGCCGGAGCCGATATGGTATTCATTACGGCAGGTATGGGTGGGGGTACCGGGACGGGTGGCGCTCCCGTAGTCGCTGAAGTAGCTCGCGAGATGGGTGTATTGACGGTGGGGGTTGTCACCAAGCCTTTTCGTTTTGAAGGTAAAAAGCGTATTGAATCAGCGATGGCGGGTGTCAAAGCCCTGTCGGAGCAAGTGGATTCCCTGATTACTATTCCGAATGATCGTTTGTTGGAGGTCATGGGCAAGGTTTCATTAGTCGAGGCCTTTGCGGCCGCTAATAATGTACTGCTGGGAGCAGTGCGCGGCATCGCCGACATGATTTTGCGCCATGGATTGATCAATGTTGACTTCGCTGATGTGCGTACGGTGATGTCCGAGCAAGGTATGGCTATGATGGGAACGGGCACAGCCAGCGGTGAAGATCGCGCACGGAAAGCTACTGAACTGGCGATATCCAGTCCTCTGCTCGATAACGTTAAGTTGCAGGGAGCCCGGGGTGTACTGGTATCCATCGCCGCCAATTCTGGCTTGGGCATCGATGAGTTTGATACTGTAGGGAGCATCGTGCATGGCTTGGCCCATGAATCTGCTCATGTGGTAGTCGGCACGATACTTGATGAAACCATGGGTGATGAGATTTTGGTGACTGTTGTGGCTACAGGCCTGTGTCAGCAAGAAACACCGGTTGTGCAAGCTGTTCCCGTGTCCATGACTGGAAATCTGAGTGGCATGTCGGCAACTGCCACTCGCGCTTCGATATCTCAGCCTGATTACACCGCGTATGATGAACCTGCGATTACGCGTCGTCAGGTAGGAGCTCGGCCAGCAGCGGCACCTGCTCCGCGCAACAAAGATGTCAGTTATCTGGACATCCCTGCATTTCTGCGCCGTCAGGCCGATTAACAAAGAAGTTAGGACATCGTATTTGCAGACCCCTAGGTGGGTCTGCTACCATTTCCTGAAAGAATTTGAAACAATTTATTATGTTGAGACAGCGAACTCTTAAAAACACCATACGAGCAGCCGGTATCGGGCTGCATAGTGGTGAGCGTATTTATGTCGCCGTTAGTCCCGCTCCGACAGATACGGGAATAATTTTTCGGCGTACGGATCTCTTTCCCCCGGTTGATATTCCGGCCCGGGCCTTGGCTGTGGGTGAAACTACCATGTCCTCGACCTTGGTTCAGGAGGGGGTCAAGGTGGCTACGGTCGAGCATTTGATGTCAGCGATGGCTGGTTTAGGTGTGGATAATGCTCTGGTGGAAATCAGTGCTCAGGAAATTCCCATCATGGATGGTAGCGCGGGTCCCTTCGTGTTTCTGATTCAGGCTGCCGGTATAGTAGAGCAGGATGCCCCTAAAAGATTTGTTCGTATCAAGCAACCCATTCGTGTCAGCGATGGAGACAAATGGGCCGAGTTAACGCCCCATGATGGTTTTCGTGTGACCTTTACTATTGAATTTGACCATCCTGTATTCACAGAAGACACCAAGCAGGCAACTCTAGATTTCTCAACTTCTTCTTATGTCAAGGAAATAGCTCGTGCTAGAACCTTTGGGTTTATGCGGGACATAGAATATCTGCGCTCGCGTAACCTGGCTTTAGGCGGCAGTGTGGAAAATGCTATCGTGGTGAGTGACGAGGGCATCATCAATGCTGAAGGTCTGCGCTATGAAGATGAGTTTGTGCGCCACAAAATGCTGGATGCCATCGGCGATCTTTACTTATTAGGATATCCCCTGCTGGGGCACTTCCGGGGATTCAAATCAGGCCATGCCCTGAACAATGCCCTAGTCAGAGAGTTAATTCATCAGCCGGAATGCTGGGAAATAGTAACATTTTCTCATGCTGCAGAAGCGGGTATACGCTACGTAGAAGCTGAGGCTTTGGAGCAGGCCGCTTAAATCAAGCCCTTTGCGAGCGCGTTGCCAAGACGGGCGTGGTGGGGACGCGGCTTGCCATTTTCCGTAATATTAAGCTAATCTCCGGATCATCTATGCACTCGGCTGCTTCCAGCAACAGTGTTTTGCTGGCAGGAGACAGTATCCGGGGCTTAGGCAAGTGGCGTTGGAGGCCGGTTTTGTGTTGATGGCGTACGGCTGTTTTCCATTGCTGAAGATTCGCAAAATCAGGCAGGCGGCGCAGTTTTTCCTGATAGGATCGTGCAAGATAGCGGAGTTGACTGATGATCGTTGAGTTTTCGCAGAGCAGGAACAGGGTTCCTTGCTGAAAACTGGTCACTTCAACCTGAGCGGCATAGCGAGCATCCAGTATGCATCGCAGCTGTTGTGTCAGCGACTGCAATCGCCGTAGTTCGCTCACCATGCCATCCAAGGCGGGGGCATGCAGCCAATGGTCCAGAGGTTGGGGTTTGGAAATATTCATGGTCGCAGATCTCAAACAGCGACCTTAAGTATACGATGAGTAGTGAAATACGTATGAATATCATTTTTATACACAGGCGCTTGCGTAAGCCCGTTACTTTGCAGCTTCAGGGTCGGGCTTGGTGGCTGCTTATGATTCCACTGCTGGCGCTGCCTGTTATGGGAGCGGCTGTAGCTTATTGGTGGGAGCGTCATGAAGTGACGGTACACCCAGCGTTAGTGGTGACAACGGCCAACAGCGATGCAGGCAATCAGCTGCGTGCCATGAGTCAGCGTATGGCTGAATTGCAGGCACATATCACCCGTCTGGATGCTTTGGGTCAGCATTTGGCGGAGAGCAATAACCTTAAAAGCAAAGAATTTGATTTTCAAAAGAAACCTATGGGCGGAGAGGCAACGCCTGCGCTGACGGTGATTTCCAGCCAGACGGCGTTACAGATGCGCTTGCAGGACTTGAGTACGGAAGTGGATGATCGTGAGGCGCAACTTACGGCCTTGGATAGTGTGCTACAGGGTAAGCAGCACACTCCCCAAGTCTTGTTAAGCAACTCCCCCTTGCGCGGAGGCGAAGAGACTTCTCCGTTTGGTTATCGCGTTGATCCGTTCAATGGGCGGATAAGTTTTCACCCAGGCATAGACTTTGCCGGACCCGAGGGTAGTGGCATTTACGCTACGGCCAGTGGCGTGGTTACTTGGGCGGGGCCGCGAACAGGGTATGGCAATATGGTAGAAATCAACCATGGGAATGGTTTGTACACGCATTATGCTCATTGCAGCAGTGTCACGGTTCATCAAGGAGATGTCGTGAGCACAGGGCAGCTCATCGCCCACATAGGTAGCACAGGTCGTTCCACCGGCCCACATCTCCACTATGAAGTCCTGGAAAATGGTGTTCCGGTTAATCCGGCTACTTTCCTGGCACTTAATCACTAGCGGTTTATCCTGTTCAGCAAAAGAAGTAGAATGTTGTCCACTTTGAGGCGGAAAGTTCCGCCTCGGTCTTTTTTCCAGTTAGTTGAGTGTCGACATGTTGGGACAGCTGCTCAGTAGCATCTTCGGGACTAAAAACGAGCGAGAAATTCGCCGTATGCGTGGCATCGTTGAAAAGGTGAATGCCCTTGAAGCGGACATGCAGAAATTAACCGATAGCGAGTTGCGTGAGCGAACCGCGCTGATGAAACAACGTTATAGCGCGGGTGAGACCCTGGATCAGCTTTTGCCAGAGGCATTTGCGACGTGTCGAGAAGCTGCGCTACGTGTCCTGTCCATGCGCCATTTTGATGTACAGCTCATCGGAGGCATCACGCTGCATGAGGGGCGCATCGCTGAAATGCGTACGGGCGAAGGCAAGACATTAACGGCTTCCTTGCCAGCCTACCTGAATGCCCTGTCCGGGCAGGGTGTGCATGTGGTGACCGTCAACGAATATCTGGCAGCTCGAGATGCTGCCTGGAATCAGCCGCTGTTTGAGTTTCTTGGCTTGACGGTCGGTGTTGTTAAATCTTTTCAGTCGCCAGAGGACAAACGCCAGGCTTACCGCTGTGATGTCACGTATGGCACCAATAACGAGTTTGGTTTTGATTATCTGCGCGACAATATGGCCTTTCGTGCTGAGGACAAAAATCAACGTAGCCTGAATTTTGCCATCGTCGATGAAGTAGATTCTATTTTGATTGATGAGGCGCGCACGCCGCTGATTATTTCAGGAGCTTCTGAAGATTCCTCTCGCCTCTATGCAGAAGTCAACCGTCTTATCCCCAAATTGCAGCGGCAGTTGTCTGAAGACAAGCCTGCTGATTACAGCGTTGATGAAAAGCACCGTACTGTTGAGTTGACCGAGGAAGGCCACGAAAAGATTGAGCTGTTGCTGACACAAGCCGGTTTACTGCAGGAGGGTGATAGCCTTTATTCAGCGTCAAATATAGGACTCCTGCATCACGCCCATGCAGGTTTACGTGCACATGCGTTGTTTCAGCGCGATGTACATTATATTGTGCAAAACCATGAAATCATCATAGTGGACGAGCATACGGGTCGTACGATGCCAGGTCGACGCTGGTCTGAAGGTCTGCATCAGGCTGTGGAAGCCAAAGAAGGTGTATCCATACAAGCAGAAAATCAGACCCTGGCAACGACGACCTTTCAAAATTATTTCAGGCAGTACCGTAAACTTTCCGGGATGACCGGGACGGCAGACACGGAAGCAGGTGAATTCCGCGAGATCTATGGTTTGGATGTCGTGGTTATTCCCACGCATAGGCCTATGGTACGCCGTGATATGGATGACTTGGTTTATCTCAGTCGAGATGAGAAGTTCAGTGCCATTATCGATGCCATCAAGTCTTACTGCGCCCAGGGAGCGCCCGTGCTGGTGGGTACCACCACGATTGAGACCAGTGAATATCTCTCCGAACAACTGAAGAAAGCCAATATTCCGCACGCGGTACTGAACGCCAAATTTCACGAGCAGGAAGCTGAGATTGTGGCTCAGGCGGGCAGGCCCGGGACAGTGACCATCGCTACGAACATGGCAGGTCGCGGCACAGATATCATCTTGGGTGGTAACTGGAAAGCAGAACTTGCCAAGATTGACAACCCTACACCTGAACAGGAAGCTCAACTGAAAGCTGCCTGGCAGTTGTCGCATCAGCAGGTGCTGGATGCAGGTGGACTGCATATCATCGGCTCGGAGCGCCATGAATCGCGCCGTATTGATAATCAGTTGCGAGGTCGTGCCGGCCGTCAGGGTGATCCGGGGCTGTCGAGGTTTTTCTTGTCACTTGAAGATGACCTGATGCGTATTTTTGCCAGCGATCGTGTCAAAAACATGATGCGCAGTTTAGGTATGCAACCTGGTGAGGCTATTGAACATCGCTGGGTGTCGCGCGCTATTGAAAATGCCCAGCGCAAGGTGGAACAGCGCAACTTCGATGTGCGCAAAAACCTGCTCAAATACGATGACGTAGCCAATGATCAGCGCTCGGTGATTTACCAGCAGCGTGACGATATCATGGCTTCGGAAAGCATCCACGATACAGTGAGCCGTATCCATAGCAGTGTGGTTGAAACGGTTATTACCCAGTTTGTTCCCCACCAGAGCGTAGATGAGCAATGGGATGTTGAGGGTCTCGAAAAAGCCTTGCATGCCGATTTTATGTTGGAATTGCCGATCAGGAGCTGGTTAGATAGCGATCATCAGTTGGATGAGGCAGGATTACGACGCCGGATCGATGAAGCCTTGCTGAGTGCGTATGAGGAGAAGCGTCAGCGTCTGGGTCAGGAAGTCATGGATCAGCTGGAGAAACAGTTGCTCTTGCAGATTCTGGACAGGCACTGGAAAGAGCATTTGGCTGCCATGGATTACTTACGCCAGGGTATACATTTGCGAGGTTATGCCCAAAAAAATCCAGAACAGGAATACAAGCGGGAAGCGTTTCAGCTGTTTGAGCAGTTGCTGGAGTCGGTCAAGCTGGAGTTGGTGCAAACCTTGCGTCGTGTAGAGCTACATTCACCAGAAGAGCTAGCTGCGATGGAGGCCGAACGGGAGCGCCAGGCAGCTGCGATGGCGCTGAATTTCCAGCATCAGCAGGCGCCCGCTGTCTTACAAGCTGACGCTGATGCGCTAGCAGCTCCTGAAACTGAAGTTCAGGAAGCAGCGCGTGTACTACCTTTTCGTGCAGAACCCAGGGTGGGACGTAATGAACCCTGTCCTTGTGGATCGGGCAAGAAATACAAGCATTGTCATGGTCGTTTGGCCTGAAGGAGAATAAAGATGGCTGTAGGGTTAGGTCCGCTGCCAGAGCTCAAGCCAATTTCAGGTGTGCGTATCGCCGTGGTGGAGGCGGGGGTTCGCTATAAAAATCGGCGAGATCTGGTGCTGTTTGAGTTAGCAGCATCCAGCGTGACGGCTGCCGTATTAACTCAAAATGCCTTTTGCGCAGCACCCATACAGATCACCAGGCACCATCTTGATGTGGCCTCACCGCGCTATTGGCTGGTCAACACGGGGAATGCCAATGCGGGTACGGGTCAGGAAGGTTTGGTGCATTGCCGTCATACCTGCAATGCCTTGGCTAAACTCGCAGGAGAGCCTGAATGGACCATCTTGCCGTTTAGTACCGGCGTCATCGGCGAACCCTTGCCAGCGCAGCGCATCGTCGATGCCTTGCCACTAGCGCTGCAAAGTCTCAGCGATTCGGCCTGGAATGAAGCCGCCATAGGTATTATGACCACCGATACCCTGCCCAAGGGGGGGAGTCGTCAGTTTGAGGTGTCAGGCCAGGTATATACGCTGACCGGTATAGCCAAAGGGGCTGGCATGATCAGGCCCAATATGGCGACTATGCTCGCTTTTCTGGCGACGGATATGGCTGTAGAAAAATCTCTGCTGCAGTCCATCTTGAGCGATGCGACGCAGCCTTCATTTAATCGCATCACGATCGATGGAGATACCTCAACCAACGATGCCTGCGTGTTGGTTGCCACCGGAAAAGCCAACGTAACGCCCATCAATGATGCGCGCAGTGCAGAAGCACAGGCATTATCGGCTCAGGTGCAGTCGTTGATGCTGGAATTAGCGCAAATGATAGTGCGAGATGGGGAAGGAGCGACTAAATTCATCACGGTTCATGTGCAGGGCGGGCTAGATACGCAAGAATGCTGTGATGTGGCTTATGCAGTGGCTCATTCGCCTTTGGTAAAAACAGCCTTTTTTGCTTCAGATCCTAATTGGGGACGTATCCTCGCTGCGATAGGCCGTGCTGGTGTGCCTGAGCTTGATGTCAATAAAGTTCAGGTATGGCTGAATGATCTCAGAATTTGCTGGCTAGGAGCCGCTGATCCTGAGTACCGGGAGGTTCTTGGCGCTGAGGTTATGAAGGCGGCCGAGATTATCGTGCGCATTGATTTAGGTCGGGGAGAGGCTGAAGACAGGGTTTATACCTGCGATTTCTCTTATGACTATGTCAAGATTAATGCAGATTACCGCTCCTGACTCCGTGTTGTATGTGGTGGCAGCGGCTATCCAGGGTGATGATGGCAAGATATTATTGAGTCAACGTCATCCCAAAGCGCACCAAGGTGGGCTTTGGGAGTTTCCCGGCGGCAAACGAGAGCGGGGGGAGACTGCAGAACAGGCGCTGGCCAGAGAGCTTGAGGAAGAGTTGGGTCTGCACCCTACGCAGATGCGGCGTTTGATCAGCGTACGCCATGATTATCCGCAACGCTGTATATTTCTTGATGTATGGCTGGTCACCCAGTTTACAGGTCAACCTGAATCTCGTGAGGGCCAGCCCTGGCAGTGGGTGGAGCGTGTGCGCTTAGCCGAGCTGTCCTTTCCTGAGGCCAACTGGCCTGTCATCCAAGCCCTAAATTTGCCGGATACTTTGGTGATCAGCGGTGATACTCATGATCAAGCGCTTCCTCAAGGTCTTCTAGACAGTCAACAGGCCATGATTTTGCGTCGCCCTGCACTGAGTCCAAGCGACTATGCCCAATGGGTTCGCCATTGCCGCCATGAAGCAGGTAATCGGCCATTATTGGCCCATAATCGTGAGGATTTAGCGCATGATTTAGGTTTGCGAGGTGTGCATTTGTCTTCATCACGACTGGTCAATCTCACACATCGTCCCTTAAGCCATCAGTACTGGGTGGGCGCCTCTGCCCACACGAAGGAAGATCTGTACAGAATCAAGGAACTTAAACTCGATTATGCCTTGCTGTCGCCCGTGAAAACAACGTTGAGCCATCCTGAACAGCCAGCCCTGGGATGGGCTGCATTTGCTGACATGGTTCGCGACCTGCCTCTGCCCGTTTTCGCTCTGGGGGGGCTAGGCCCTGACGATTTGACCGAGGCCTGGTCCTGGGGGGCACAAGGCGTAGCCGGTATTCGTGGTTGGCAGGTCAACCCTCTTATCTAGGGGCGCGGAGGGGAGCCGGTGAGGAACGTCGAAATAGCCAGGGTAACGAGGCTGAACGTACCAGTTGTGAGCTGTCCAGGATCAGGCTGTCTCCATCCTCTAAAGTCTTGTGCAGAACAGATGCATTGTTATTAATGAGCGCTTGCGAGGCTGATACGGTCTGTTGCAGGGCGGTATTGGTTTCATCCAGATGTTGTAAGGTGAGCGTGCTTTGGTTCAGTAACTGTGGAATTTCCTGGCGCATCAGGTGCTGTGCAGCTTGCAAACTCTTGTCGGTATCCACCAAAGTGGTTCGGCCCTCCTGCTGCAACAAACGGTCGACATGATCTAACAAGCGATCGGTGCGCGCACGAGTTTGGTGTAGCTCCATCATCAGGGCATGGGATTCAGCAAGGGTCCTGTGAAAGTCTCCTTGTGGTGCATTAATGTCTTTGAGCGCTGTACTAAGTTCATGGATGACGGGGACAACCTGATTACGCACATCTTCGGCTATGTCCGCTAAGCCGCGTCCGGCCTGAAACTTGATAGATCCAAAAGCAGCCAGGGCGGGGAGCGCAGGGTTACCCGCTTGCAAGCTGATGATGCTGTCTCCGATCAAACCTTCTTTTTGTAGCACAGCCACTGAATCAGTGCGTATCCAATGCATATAGGGATTGCCAATCAGCATCACGACGTGAACATGTGCCAGGTTATTAAGCTCCATGCTTTCAACGCTGCCTACAGGAAAGCCGGATAGCTTAACAGGCATACCGACATGCAGGTCGGTGCCGCTATCGGCCTCAAAGGTCACCGCAGTTTTGGGAATGAAGTAGCCCTGTTGCACAGCCAAGGCATACATGACGGCGCCGGTTACCAGAAGAGCAAGGCTGAAGAAGAGAAAGAGTTTTAAGCGTAAATGCCCAAAACGGTGATCACCCGCGACAAAGTTCAAGGTGCACCTCCTTGGCTAAGGATAGGTCAGGGGGTAAAAGTGACGAGGCAGGGCATAAAACCATAACCCGACAACGCGCGCGCAGGTCACTCCATAACGCTGTAAGCAAAAGACTGGATGTGAGCAGCTCCCAGGCAGCCAGTTCGACAAAAAGCAGATGGGATGGCTGCAAGTGCGTTCGTACTAATGTGGCATAAAGGCGCTCCGGTAGGGTCAGGCTGCTGATGGACTGGCTGAGCCAGTGGGTAGCATCAGGGGCAGACCATCCCAGAGTTAGCAAAAGATCCAACAGTTGTTGTTCCAGGTATGCAGGTTTGAAAAACTCTTGCATGCCTGAAATCAGACTTAGGTTTTCCCATACAGGCAGGTTACTGACCATACTGCCATGGTCGCTAATCCAGACACAGTGCCTCAAGGCAGGAAATTGGCGGCAATGCTGAATAAATTCAATATCGGTCTGCGGGGCATGGAGTTGCAGACGACAAAATGCTAACTCTCCGGGTTTATCCAGCATGAGATCCTTGAAGATTTCGGTCATCATGGTAAAGCAGCCCAGGCAGCATCGAGTACAAAGGTCAGTAACAAGGCTTTGACCACGGCTCGCGATGAGGCTTTGGGTATGTCGGTCATGGATTTGTTGCGAACGTGCAATCCCTCTCGACAGGCTACAGCTGCCGTTGCTAAGCCTAGCAAGGCAGATTTGGCCATTGTGATCAAGGGCCAGGTCAGTGACAAACCGCGGGCCAAGCGAGATAAGAGCTCTGGGGTATCAAAGCCTGCAAGCACGATGGCGCCGGCTAGCAGCATAGCGGCCGAGAAATAGATGACCAGCAACATGCTGGCCAGGCACATACTGGCTAACCTGGGGATAAGAAGATAGGCATTCAGGTCAATACCTAGCAATTGCAGTTGGCGTATTTCTCCATGAACACGCATGGTGGCAAGTTCACTGGCCACCGCTGAGGCGCTGCGCGCAATCATGATGAGGGCGGTGAGCAGAGGAGCCAACTCCGATCCTCCAATGATGGCGACCAGATGAAGGCTGTAATCTGTGCTTTGGCCGAAGTTATGGTGTAGTTCAGTGCAAAGTATGGTGCCAGCCAAGGCGCCAATGAGTAGCAGTAAAGGCAAGGACTCCACGCCAGAAAAATAGAGTTGTTTTTGGAAAACACGTCGGGAAGGCCAGCGTGCTAGTGCGATCAACGTAGCTAGCAGGAGGCGATGGCGTATGCATTCGAGTGAGCGTACTAACAAAGACACGGCATGTGCCCTTAAATATGGATAGATACAACCAGACAGTAGTATGGCTGTAGATTCACCTCATCTCAACCTTCATCTTTTCGTAGATCAGGGTGAGCGATGATTATTTTCATAGGCAGAGCCCCTATGATCCTGTTACCTTCATGGTTCACGGGTAAGGGTGTAGCAAGGAATGCAGATTAACGTGATGCGACGATGGGCTTTAGTAGCGTGGTGGTTAGGTCTGATAATCCTGATCGTGGGGTTGGGCCTTTCTGTGTATTTTTATTTTTTTGAAAAATCCTGTGACAGTGCACTGACAACTCAGGAAGCCTACGGCCAGTCATTCGGGGTTGTTCCTACGGTAGAGCAACAGGATTCAGGGCTGAGTTGGGAAGAGGTACGTTCAGAGCTTCTGGCAGCTACCGAGGGAAAGCAACATACCGC
>JAJZHP010000030.1 GCA_021804355.1 Pseudomonadota bacterium
TCACTATGGCCTGGAAGAAGTCAAAGAACGCATACTTGAGTATCTGGCGGTACAGAGTAGGGTTAAGCGTTTACATGGCCCTATCTTGTGTTTAGTGGGGCCTCCAGGGGTGGGTAAAACATCCCTTGGTCAATCTATCGCAAAAGCTACGAACCGACAGTTTATTCGCATGGCTTTGGGAGGTGTGCGTGATGAGGCAGAGATTCGTGGTCACCGTCGTACCTATATAGGGTCATTACCGGGTAAACTCATTCAACGACTGAGCAAGGTGGGAGTGCGTAATCCTCTGTTTCTCCTTGATGAAATCGATAAAATGGGTGTGGATATGCGAGGTGATCCGGCGTCGGCTTTGCTGGAGGTTCTCGATCCCGAGCAGAACAAAACCTTCAATGATCATTACCTGGAAGTCGATTATGACTTGTCGGAAGTGATGTTCATTTGTACCGCCAATTCGATGAATATACCGGGTCCTCTGCTTGACCGCATGGAGGTAATCCGTATTCCGGGATATACCGAAGATGAAAAAATCAATATCGCCCGTCAATATCTGATTCCGAAGCAAATTGGTCGTAATGGCATGAAGGCGGGTGAAATTGAAATTACCGATGAAGCAGTAAGAGACTTGATTCGGTATTACTCGCGTGAAGCTGGGGTACGAGGTTTAGAGCGGGAAATTTCCAAGTTATGCCGCAAGGTTGTCAAGGAATCGGTGCTGGGCAAGTCAGGACAAGTCGTTAAGATAACGCCAGACTTGCTGGAGTTCTACTCCGGGGTTCGCAAATTTAATTACGGTAAAGCTGAAGAAGAAGATCAGGTCGGTTTGGTTACAGGCTTGGCTTGGACTTCCGTAGGCGGTGAGATACTGACCATTGAGGCGGTAGCAGTTCCCGGAAAGGGTCGTATCAGTAAAACCGGTTCATTAGGTGATGTGATGCAGGAGTCGATCAGCGCGGCGATGACTGTGGTCAGGGCGAGATCACGCGAATTGGGTATTCCTACGCTGGCACATGAACAACATGATGTGCATATTCATATACCTGAGGGAGCCACACCTAAAGATGGCCCTAGTGCGGGGACGGCAATCTGTACAGCCATCGTATCAGTGCTGACGGGTATTCCGGTGCATGCCGATGTGGCGATGACAGGAGAGATCACCTTGCGTGGTCAGGTATTGCCCATAGGTGGACTTAAGGAAAAATTATTAGCCGCGCATCGTGGTGGTATCAAGACGGTATTGATACCTGAAGAAAACATGAGAGATCTCAAGGAAGTTCCCGATAATATCAAGGGGGAACTGCAAATTCATCCGGTAAAGTGGATAGATCAGGTCTTGGAACTGGCTCTGGTCAGGCCGTTAACTCCCATCACCACGGAGGTTGTTGTTGCCTCCAGTGAAGGTTTGCCGCCCTCTGATGAGGAGGATCGTTTAAGTACACACTAAAAATGTGTCGAGTTTTGAAGTTTGTGCGAGATTTCTTGACACTGACTTGTGCACATGGGTATAAAATGCAGCTTCGCCGGGGGTGCGGTCGTTACGAGTGGAATGGCGTCCGGATCTGAGAATAAAATACATGGTTTTACAAGCAAGGGGATTGACGTGAATAAGTCTGAACTGATTGATGCTATCGCCGAAAGCGCTGAACTTTCCAAGGTGGATGCTGGTCGTGCGCTGGATGCTGTGGTATCTGCAGTGACACGTGCTTTGAAGTCGGGTGACTCGGTCACTTTGGTGGGCTTTGGGTCATTTGTTGTCAAGGAACGTGCTGCCCGTACAGGTCGCGATCCACGCAGTGGTAAGGAAATTCAGATTGCTGCCAGCAAGGCGCCTGCATTCAAGCCAGGCAAGTCGTTGAAGGACGCACTGAACTGAGTATGAGGGGCATGCGTGAGTAAAGCGCATGACCGGGAAGCGTGCCTTCTGGCGCGCTTTTTTTTTAGCTAGTTTTGAGAGTTATGGATTGCCATGGAAAAGTTTCGAGCGATGATCCAGGGTTGGCTGGGCTATACCTTGCTAGTACTGTTGCTGATACCCTTTGCCTTTTTTGGGATTGAAAGTTATTTCAGCGGTGGTGGTCGTGATTTGGTGGTGGCTAAAGTTAATGGCAAACCCATTCTTAAACCGGATTTTGATCGAGTTTTTGAGAGTCAGCGTCAAGATGCCCTGAGCCATATGGGGCCAGATGCCGATCCTTCTCAGCTTGATTTGGGGGCCTTGCGGCAGAAGGTCATGGACGGCTTGACCAATCGTGAGATTGAGCATCAGGCCGCTGATGCCTTAGGGATTGCTTTTCCTCAGGCTCAGGCCTGGGATATGTTGTCCCATGCCCCGGTTTTCCAGGGCAGCGATGGCAAGTTTGATGCGTCGCGATTGCAGCGTTTCCTGCAGCAACGTAGCATGTCGGAAACTGACTTACTCAAGGAAGTCCAGATTGGGGGGCAGTTGCAACAGCTTGAGTTTGCCATGACTTCAGGGTTTGCAACGGCTGCTGAGGTCCACCGTTTGATGGCACTGGATAGTCAGACTCGTGATATAGGCTATGCCTTAATACCTTCAGATCGTTTGGCACAAAAAGTTTCGATTACTCCGGCTCAAATCCAGAGTTATTTTCAGGCGCATGCTCAGGATTTCAAAGTCCCTGAGCAAGTCAGCGTTGATTATCTGGAGTTGCGTCAGGACATGCTGGCCTCCAAGGTAACAGTCACTCAGGATGATATCGAGCATGCTTATGCAGAAGCGATCAAATCCATGGGTAGCCAGGAACAGCGTCATGCTGAACATATTTTGATCAAGGTTGATGATAAAACCAATGCCACCCAGGCCTTGGCTAAAATTAATGCCATTGAGAAGCAGGCACAGGCTGGGGTGAGTTTTGAGAAACTGGCCCGCGAGTATTCCCAGGATGAAGGGTCAGTGGCTAGTGGTGGCGATCTGGGGTTTGCGGGTCGAGGTCAGTTTGTCCCCGAGTTTGACAAGGTATTATTTAGTTTAAAGCCGGGTGAGATTTCTGCTCCGGTGCATACCCAGTTTGGCTTTCATATCATCAAGTTGCTTGAGGTTAAAACACCAGCTGTCCCCACCCTGGCGAGCCTGCATGATCAGTTGGTGCAGGGTATAGAACAGCAAAAAGCTGCTCAGCTTTTCAGTGATCAAGTGAATGACATGAACGATGCCATGTATGAAGCTGCTGATTTAAAAGATCCTTCAGCCAAGTACCATTTGCCGATTCAGACCTCAACAGCATTTAGTGCATCTACCGGAACGGGCGCTGCTGCCAATCCTAAGTTTCGTGCCATGGCGTTCAGCGATGATGTGATTAAAGATAGTAAAAACTCCTCAGCCGTAGAAGTCGCTAAAGGCGATGTGGTATGGATGCATGTGCGTTCGCATACCGCAGCACATCCGCAGACCCTGGCTGAAGCTACGCCAGCGATCACTAAAATCTTGACGGATCAGGCTGTGGCGGTTATGGCACAGCAAATGACAGATGCCTGGAGTAAGGCAATTCGTGCGGGTCAGAACCCAGCGACGGTGGTAGCTGCATCAGGCTATTCATGGGTGCAGGTACATATCACTCGAGGTACCAACCTGCCGGATGCCAACTTGTTGCGCACAGCGTATTGGATGCCCCGACCCGTGGCAGGACAACCTAGTTTACAGGTGGTTAAAACCAATCAGGGTCAGGTTCTGGTGCAACTAGTGGCGGTTCAGGATGGCAAGGTTAGTGATGCCAAGATCAGTGAGGCTCAAGTCACTCAGATGATGAATCAGGCGCAGGCTGCTCAGTTTGAATCTGATTATATTCAGGCACTCAAACAGCATGCCAAGGTTGAGATTACCCCGTTAGGTAAGGGTCTCATCAAAGGGGGGGATGCTGACGGAGGTAACTCCTAGGCATTGATACTGTTCATGGTTGACCCCGGGGGGGCTCGCGTGACCTGGATCTGGGTGGCAGGTTAAAGATCTGCCACCCATCACAGTTAGCGAGAGGGATGCGTTATGCCGGGTTATCAAACGATAGACGCATGTTATACCCTGGGTGAGCATCATTATGTCATTCGATCCCTGCTCGATCAGCAACAGTTTGCAGATCCTCAGGGGTTGGCTGCAGCAGCAGGTATTTCATCGGCACAGTGGCCCTTATTCGGTCTGGTATGGCCATCGGCGCGCATACTCGCCGATGCGATGCAACATATGGCGATAGACGGACTTCGAATTCTGGAGGTAGGTTGCGGCCTGGCGCTGGCTAGTTTGGTATTACACGGTCGATCCGGCAATATCACAGCCAGTGATTGCCATCCCTTGGCGGGTTCTTTTCTGGAAGAAAATCTACGTTTGAATCAACTGCCAGCCATGGAGTATCAGGTTGGTAATTGGAAAGTGACCTGTCCTGAGTTAGGTAAATTTGATCTGATCATAGCGAGTGATGTGTTATATGATCGTGAACTGCCTGAATTATTAGCCCTATTTATTGATGCGCATGCTGCTAGTCCCGTGTCAGTCATCATACTCGACCCTGATCGGGGTAACCGTCAGCATTTTCGTCGCGCTATGGTCAATCTGGGTTTTGTGGTTACGATGGTACCGGCTGAGCGCTTCCAGCGTAGTGGCGAATCCTACCGGGGACACTATGTGAACTGTTACCGAACTTAATGGCGCCAGATTGTTCCCTGCGGGGTCAGGTTATACCAACCTGCCCACAGGGAACTCATCATATGGAGCGTTGTGACTTAGCGCGGTGTCTTCTGGGCTTGAGCAACGGTCAGGGCTGTCATATTGACAATGCGTCTGATCGTGGCTGAGGGGGTCAGAATATGCACCGGTTTGGCTGCCCCCAACAAGATGGGGCCTATGGTGACGCCGTCGCCTGCCGCTGTTTTTAACAGGTTAAAGGCGATGTTGGCAGCGTCAACGGTGGGCATAATGAGCAGATTCGCTGCACCCTTAAAGCGTGAATTGGGGAAAATCTGCAATCGTATATCTTCTTTGAGCGCAGCATCTCCATGCATTTCACCATCGACCTCAAGCTCAGGTGCCCGTTCAACAATCAGTTGAAAAGCCTTACGCATCTTGGCGGCGCTAGCCGTCAACTCAGAACCAAAGTTAGAGTGTGAGAGTAGGGCAACTTTAGGTGTAATACCAAAAGAGCGAACCTCTTCGGCAGCTAACAAAGTCATTTCAGCGATTTGTTCTGCGGTAGGATCAGGGTTGACATACGTATCGCAGATAAACAGGGTACGTCCAGGCAGCATGATCAGATTCATGGCCGCATATTGTTTGGCATTTGGGCACAAGCCGATAACCCGATCGACATAACGCAGATGCAGGTTATAGTTGGCAAAGGTGCCGCAGATCATGCCATCAGCTTCACCAAAGTGTAGCAACAAGGAGCCAATGAGGGTGGTACGGCGCCGAACTTCACGTTTGGCCAACTCAGGGGGGTGTCCGCGGCGTTCCATGAGCTTATGGTAATAAGTCCAGTATTCGCGATAACGATGATCATTGTCCTGATCAACCAGGGTAACATTCTGTCCATCAACCAGTCTGAGACCTAAGCGTTCAATACGGCTGTTGATCACTGCTGGGCGCCCAATCAGGATGGGGTGGGCCAGTCCTTCATCGACTACAATCTGTACGGCGCGAAGTACAAGTTCATCTTCAGCCTCACAGAATGCGATGCGGCGAGGATCAGCTTTGGCTTTGGTGAAGAGTGGACGCATGATAAATGCTGAGTTGTAGACAAACTCAGTCAGTTGTTGCCGGTAAGTAGCGATATCAGTTAAAGGACGAGTGGCTACGCCTGAGTCCATGGCCGCTTGAGCTACGGCGGGAGCGATTTCCATGATGAGCCTGCTGTCCAACGCCCCAGGTATCAGGTACTCAGGTCCAAACCGCTGTGAATGGTCGTGGTAACCATCCATGGCTGACTGTTCAACATGCGCTAAGTGTGCAATAGCGTGGACAGCAGCAATTTTCATAGGTTCATTGATGGTAGTGGCTCCCACATCCAGAGCGCCACGGAACATATAGGGGAAGCAAAGCGCGTTATTGACCTGGTTAGGGTAGTCTGACCGCCCCGTCGCAATGATGGCATCCGGACGAACCGCACGCGCATCCTCGGGCATGATTTCAGGAGTAGGGTTGGCCAAGGCAAAAATCAGAGGCGATCTAGCCATATCCTTGACCATGTCAGCCTGCAATACTCCGGCTGTTGAGAGGCCAAGAAATACATCCGTGCCTGGCATCAGATCGGCTAATTTTCGGGCAGAAGTTTTCTGGGCATAGCGCAGTTTACTTTCATCCATGTCGTGGCGTTCAGTCTGTAGAACGCCACGAGAGTCAACGACAAAAATATTTTCGCGACGGGCACCTAAGGCACAAAGCAAATCCAGGCAGGTTAAAGCAGCAGCTCCAGCTCCCGAGCAGACGATGCGTACTTCACCAATGCGCTTGTCCACCAGCTTAAGGCCATTGAGCAAAGCAGCACCCACAATGATGGAGGTTCCATGCTGATCATCATGAAACACAGGAATTTTCATGCGCTCGCGCAGCTTGCGCTCAATATAAAAACATTCGGGCGCTTTGATATCTTCCAGGTTGATGCCACCAAAAGTCGGCTCCAGGGCTGCAATAATATCAACCAGCTTATCAGGGTCACGCTCTGCAATCTCAATATCAAAGACGTTGACCCCCGCAAATTTCTTGAACAGGACACCCTTGCCTTCCATGACGGGTTTAGCCGCAAGAGGACCAATATCACCTAATCCAAGGACCGCCGTGCCATTGGTAATAACAGCTACCAGATTGCCACGAGCCGTATAGCGGCTGACGGAGGAAGGATCCTTTTCGATCTCCAGGCAAGGAGCAGCAACTCCAGGTGAGTAGGCTAATGCCAGGTCTCGTTGGTTACTGAGTTGTTTGCTGGGGGTTACCGAAATTTTTCCCGGTGTGGGAAATTCATGGTAATCAAGGGCGGCTTTGCGGATATTATCGTCCATAGGGTGTTCGCCTGGTCAGTCTCAGGATTAAACGTTAATTGTAACACCACCAGATCATTTCAGTCGGTGAAGTCAGCTGCATTTTTTGCTATCTCACGGTCAATAGCGCGGTAACCAATATCATGCCGGTATTGTAAGGCAGCGCCGCCCAGGGATTGAGCGCGTAACAAGGCACGCTGCTGAGCCTGCAATACGGTATCTCCCAGAGCCGTCACACACAGGACTCTCCCTCCTGAAGTTAGCAGTTGCTCTCCCTGGCATCGTACGCCCGCCATAAAGGTTTTGACATAGGCGGGGTCTTGCTCTTGGAGGCCTGTAATGGGGTCGCCCGTACGCGGGGTGTCCGGATAGTTGGGGGCTGCCATCACAATACCTAACGCAGGCTGAGGATTCCAGCTTGCTTCAACCTCATGCAGTCTCCGGTCAAGTGCCGCCTCGACTAAAGCGGGTAATGAGCTCTGAAGCCGCATCATGATGGGTTGAGTTTCCGGGTCGCCAAAACGACAGTTATATTCAATGACCTTGGCCTGACCTAAGCGATCAATCATTAATCCTGCATAGAGGAAGCCTTGGTAGGGTGTACCTTCCTCGGCCATGGCGCGCACAGTAGGTAGTATGATGTCGCGCATGATATGGGCGTGCACGGCAGGAGTAACCACCGGGGCTGGGGAGTACGCTCCCATACCTCCGGTGTTGGGACCGGTATCGCCCTCACCAATACGCTTATGATCCTGACTGGTCGCCATGGGCAAGACATGCTCACCATCAACCATGACAATAAAGCTGGCTTCTTCTCCATCCAGAAATTCTTCAATGACGACGCGTGAACCTGCTTCGCCAAAAGCATTACCAGAGAGCATGTCGGTGACCGCTGCTCGCGCTTGTGCATCCGTAGTCGCTACAATAACGCCTTTACCTGCAGCCAGACCATCGGCCTTGATCACGATGGGGGCGGGATGGGACTCCAGGTAGTTCAGTGCTTGCTTAAGGTCAGCAAACACCGCGTAATGAGCCGTGGGTATACCATGCCGTTCCATAAATGCTTTGGCAAATGCTTTGGATCCTTCAAGTTGAGCGGCGGCCTGTCTAGGTCCAAAGACACGCAGACCAGCTGCCTCCATGGCATCGACCACACCGGCAACCAAGGGAGCTTCAGGACCGATGATGGTCAGGTCAGCATGTTCTTTTGCAAATCGGGTGACCGCCTGGGCATCCACGATATTGAGTTCTACATTGCTACAGCGTGGCTCAAGGGCTGTGCCGGCATTGCCGGGAGCGACCAGAACCCGTGACACTCGTTCATCAGAAGCACAAGCCCAAGCCAAGGCATGTTCACGCCCACCACTGCCCAGAATCAGTATACGCATAGTTGAATGATCCCTGATTAATGCCTGAAATGACGCATGCCGGTAAATACCATGGCAATATTCGCTTCATCGGCAGCGGCGATCACTTCGGCATCACGCATGGAGCCCCCGGGTTGTATTATCGCAGCAATCCCTACCGAGGCAGCATTATCGATACCATCCCGGAAGGGGAAAAAAGCATCGGAGGCCATCACCGCTCCGGAGAGGGCTAGTCCTGCATGTTCAGCTTTTATCGCAGCAATACGTGCAGAGTTAACGCGACTCATTTGGCCGGCACCAACACCAAGGGTTTGGCGGCCACGGGCATAAACAATCGCATTAGATTTGACATATTTAGCAACTTTCCACGCAAACACCAAGTCATCAATTTCCTGGGGCGTGGGGGTGCGGCGGGTGACTACTTTTAAGTCTTCGGCCTTAATCATGCCAAGATCCATATCCTGGACGAGCAGCCCTCCACGAACTCTTTTAAAGTCAAAAGCGGCGGGACGTTGATCGGTAAGTGCCGGACAGAGCAGTACTCTGACCTGTGGTTTGCGGGCCGTAATCGTCAGGGCTTCATCCGTTGCCCCTGGGGCAATGATGACTTCAACGAATTGCCGATCCACAATGGCTTGGGCTGAGGCTGCATCCAGTTCACGATTAAAGGCAATGATGCCACCAAAGGCAGATTCTGGATCGGTGGCATAGGCCAGTTCGTAGGCTGCAGCTATGCCATCCATAGATACCGCAACGCCACAGGGATTGGCATGTTTGACGATGACACAAGCGGGTTTGACAAAGGTCTTGACGCATTCAAGCGCTGCATCGGTATCGGCAATATTGTTGTAAGATAGTTCCTTACCCTGCACTTGACGCGCGGTAGCAACCGTAGCTTCATCAATCTGGCTTTCTTTGTAAAACGCCGCTCGCTGATGAGGGTTTTCACCATAGCGCAACATCTGAACCTGTTGTACTTGAAGGTTGAATGTTCTTGGAAAATCGGAGCGGTGTCCAGTTTCGTCTATGCCGCCCAGATAGTTAGCAATCATGCCATCATAGGCAGCTGTATGTTCAAAGGCAGCCACAGCGAGATCAAATCGCAGAGCCGGGCTTAAGCCACCTTCGGTATCGAGCGCCGATAATATACGAGCATAATCGGCATGCCGCACCACAATACCGACATGGTGATGGTTTTTGGCTGACGCCCTGACCATCGTGGGGCCACCAATGTCAATGTTTTCGATGGCATCTGCCAAGCTGCAATCAGGTCGGGCTACGGTCTGGGCAAATGGATATAGATTGACTACAACCAAGTCAATGGGCAGTATGCCGTGTTGATGCATCACTTGGTCATCAAGGCCGCGACGGCCGAGTATACCGCCATGGATGCGAGGATGCAGGGTTTTGACACGACCGTCCATCATTTCCGGGAATTCAGTATAGTCAGCGACCTCCTTAACGGGAATACCGGATTCTTGCAGTAAACGGTAGGTGCCGCCGGTGGATAGTAACTTAACTCCGCGTGTGTGCAGTGCTCGAGCAAACTCAACGATACCTGTTTTATCAGATACGGAAAGCAGGGCCCGACTGGGCATGATCTTGGCCATGTCTACCTCATGGGATGCTATGGGGTGATTTAATGTCCGCCATAGTGGCTGAACCAGTCAATATTCAACAAAAAAAGGGCAGCAATGCCCTCATTTTGCTCCAACTGATGTTACATCAAATGATATTCCTTCAGTTTCTTGCGTAGGGTTCCACGATTTAAACCCAGCAAATCAGCTGCAGCTGTCTGATTGCCACGGGTGTACTCGAGAACAACTTCCAGCAATGGAACTTCAACTTCAGAAAGTACCATTTGATAAACGTCTGTGACCTGCTCGCCCTTCAGGTTCGAAAAATAATTGCGTAACGCCGAGTCGACATGATCACGCAGAGTCTGGGCGCGAGTACCCTGACTGGTAAGGTGTTGCTTAAGTCCGTTGCTATCCATGATGTTTTAATCAAAAACACATTTAGTTAGAAGAAAAGTCCCTACATTCATGGCTTTCGCCGCGCTGCCTCTTCCATGTTGTCAGTCGCTCCTGATACTGCTCAAGAAAAACATACTGTTCTTTGCAGGAGTTTATGGTGTTGAAAAGGTTACGCAGTTGTGCCCCATCGGGCCTATGACCGGCATACCACCCCACATGTTTGCGGGCAAATCTTAAACCTGTTACTTCACCATGATGATCATGCAAGGACTTTACATGATCGAGCATAATGTTCCACCGTTGATGGTCATCAGGTTCTTGAGCATTTCGGCCTAGAACCAGTCGCTCATAAAAGCTGGAAAACACCCAGGGACGCCCTAAAGCTCCCCGGCCTATCATGATACCATCGGCACCGGTATGGGCAAGCACTTCGATAGCTTTCTCCGGTGTTTTAATATCACCATTGGCTATGAGAGGGATTCGAATCTGCTGTTTCATCAATGCAAGCGTGTCATATTCAGCATCACCGGTGAAGCGATCAGCCCGGGTACGGCCATGTACAATCAAGCCTGCCACCCCCGTACCTTCAGCAATTCTCGCAATCAGGGGGCCATTTTTTAAAGCATGGGACCAGCCGGTTCGTGTTTTTAAGGTAACGGGCACGGTGACAGACTTCACCACTTTTTCCAGAATGCGCTGAACCAGCGAGGGGTCCTGAAGTAAGGCAGAACCAGCCGAACGATGGCATACTTTTTTAGCAGGACAACCCATATTGATATCGATGATATCAGCACCCTCGTCGACCTGGCGACGTGCAGCATCTGCCATCATATCAGGGTCATAACCAACGATCTGCACAATGCGCGGTCCTCTCTCCTCAAGATCTACGCGGCGTTGGCTGGATTTATGGCTTTCCCAGAGACTTGCATCAGAGGTTAGCATTTCGCCAACAGCTACCCCTGCACCCATGTTTCGACACAATTGCCGCCAGGGCTTATCGGTGACTCCAGCCATGGGCGCTACCCACAGAGGCACATCAATCGTCCATGTGCCCAATTGGATGGGATGCAGATGAGCTGTCATGGCCATGATCCTGCTATCAGGGTTAGCTGCCTGAACCTGTATCTGCGGAGGGTTGTACGTTTAAGCTGGTCGAAACAATGGGTTGTCCTGGATCACGGACGGTCAGGGAAATATGCACAGGTGTATGGGGAGGTAGCGTGGGGAGGCTGGTCATGGCATTACCGAGGTAATCTGCTGGAGATAAAAGCCTAGTACCCAAAACATTGCCATCGCGATCGCGCATGGTCAGGCGCAACCGAGGCAAGGGATAATCGCTATTACTATCATTGTGCAGCAGGGTATCTATCAAAATTCGGCCATGATCACTATCCGGACGTACAATTAACATATCAATGCGCAGGGAGTTATTGTCTGGTGCTACGGCACGGCAATGCAAGGTTTCGCAGAATCGAGCTATATAAGGTGACAGCCAGGGAAGCTGGTTACCCATGCCAGGATGAAAATAGACAACCTGCCCGACCAGTAACAGAATTGCCAGACTATTGAGAGCTCCCCAAAGCAAAAGTCTTTCCCAAGGCCATGCCTTGGAGGGGGTAGCGATGGTGACCGGCTCAGAGATGTTGGCTAACGGCGAGGTAAAATCCAGGGCAGGCTGATTTGAATTCACTATGGGTGTTTGTACGTCCAGATCATTGTCATTCAAAAAATCAAGAGCTTCCTCATCACCAAAGGCAAAATGGTCTTTGTTATCGGTGGCTGTCTGGGGGGGAGGGGTAAGCGGAGCATTTTGCAATTTGGCTAGGGGGTGTTGAGGCTGACTATCAACACGAGCCAGCTCATTTAGGATGTCCTGAGCCCAAGCCTCATCAGCATTACTGGGAATACTGTTATCCTTCATGGTAGCAGCCATGAACGGATGATCGGCAGAGGGATGATGTGCCGATGACTTTTCCAGCATAAAGTCGCTTAGTTCACTTTCACCCAGGCTGATACGTGTGTTGTTGTCGGCAGGCTGAGCCAGTTGTTGCTTCCAGTCATCATGTTCGGCCGTCCCATAGCGTGCCATATCATCAATGGGAGTTACGGTGGATGTCAGGCGCAGTTCACCACCTTGGCCTGTTGATGCTGTCGATTCTGATTGCAGCAGTTTTTCAGCCCAGTCATCATCTTTGCCCACACCACGTTTTTTAGGGGGCGCCGGGGCAGGCGCTGCAGTTACTGGGGTAGTCTCTGTATTTCCAAACCCCAGCAGATTTAGATCAGCACGAAACACCTGCAAACAGGCACCACAACGAACCATGCCGTTTTTAGCCTGCAATTGATCAGGACTGACTTTGAAAACGCTGCTGCAGTGTGGGCAACGGGTTTGGTGCATTTCGCTCATGCCGAAAAAAGTTCCCTAAAGATTCGCTTCATGTTCCTGGCACCAATGTAGCTGTTTTATACAGGATTGTGAACCTAGGATTAATGATCTTGGCTTAAGTGGCGTCGCACACCACTCAATCGGCACCAGTCTTCATCGCGCACGGTTGCAGGTTCCATGAGAAATGAGTCCTCATAGGCTTCTTGGACATCCTCTACCTGTGAACGGATCAGTCCAGAGAGGGCAATACGTCCTCCAGGTTGAAGCATCGAGGTCAGTTTGGGAGCTAGAGCAATGAGCGGACCCGCCAAAATATTAGCGACGATGACATCGGCAGGGCCGACTGACTCAGGAACTTCATCAGGAGCGAAAACCCGTAACCGGTCGGCTACACCATTTCTTTGTGCATTATCGCGCGTAGCCAGGAGCGCCTGCGGGTCATTGTCAATGGCAATGGCCTGATGAGCTCCGAGCAATAAAGACGCAATGGCCAAGATGCCAGAACCACAACCATAATCAATAACCGTACAACCTTGAAGTTCAAGACTATCTAACCACTCCAGGCATAAAGCTGTGGTGGCATGTGTGCCCGTACCAAAGGCTAGGCCGGGGTCCAGTAATAGGTTAACTGCATCAGGTTCGGGCGCGGGACACCAACTAGGCACAACCCAAAGTCGGCTGCCGAAGCGCATAGGGTGGTAGTGGTCCATCCAGGCGCGTTCCCAATCCTTATCTTCGAGTAATTCAGTTTTATAACACCGAGCATCCAATCCATAGTGGGTCACGAAAAATTCTGCCAGGGCATCTACGTCAGAATCAGCTGTAAAGATGCCATTCACAATCACATGATCCCATAAGGGCGTGGCGCCTGGAGGGGGCTCAAGCAAGGGTTGATCACCAGCATCAAGTAGCAAAATGGCAGCGGCTCCTACTTCCTCCAGTCTTTCTTGCCAGAGTTCAGCGTCCTGCTGGGATGTTTCAATTTTAAACTGTAGCCAAGCCATAGCATTACCTGTCGGCAGGGTGGAGAGATCAGCCACGAAGTTTTTTCTCGAGATGATGAATGTCAACAGCACCACGGGTAAATTCGCTATCACGCAGGATAACATCCCGATGCAGAGCTGCATTGGTGCGTATTCCGTCAACCACCAGTTCATCCAGCGCTCGACGCATCCTGGCCAGGCAGGCTGCGCGATCTGGAGCCCAGGCTATAAGTTTGCCTATCAGTGAATCATAATGCGGTGGTACGGTATAGCCTGAATAGACGTGTGAATCCATGCGTATACCTGGGCCACCAGGCGCATGAAAATGCTTGATGGTTCCCGGACATGGTAAGAAGCTTCGAGGATCTTCAGCATTGATTCGGCACTCCAGGGCATGGCCCCGGATTTTAATATCCTCCTGAGCCCAGGACAGACCCTGGCCTGAGGCAATACGTAGTTGCTCCTGAATGATATCAACGCCCGTGACCAGTTCGGTGACGGGGTGTTCAACCTGAACACGAGTGTTCATTTCAATAAAATAAAAGTGGTTGTTCTCATAAAGAAACTCAAACGTGCCGGCCCCACGGTAGCGCATTTGTTGGCAGGCACGTACGCAGGCTGCAGCAACTTCCTGACGTAGTTGATCCGGGATATGGGGAGCAGGGGCCTCTTCAACGACTTTCTGGTGACGACGTTGCAACGAGCAATCCCGGTCACCCAAATGAATGGCAGCTCCTTCACCGTCACCTAAAACCTGCACCTCAATATGTCTTGGATGTTGAAGAAACTTTTCTATGTAAACGGTGTCATCACCAAAGGCGGCTTTGGCTTCACTGCGTGTCACGAATAAGGAGTTTAACAGCGCTGATTCGGTATGAACGACACGCATGCCGCGCCCACCTCCTCCTGAGGCTGCTTTAATGATGACCGGATAACCGATACGACGAGCAATTTTTACGGCATTATCTTCCGTGACGGCTCCGTCCGATCCAGGGACGGTAGGCACCCCAGCCGCTTTCATAGCTTCAATAGCGGAAACCTTGTTGCCCATCAAACGGATACTTTCAGCCCGAGGACCCACGAACACAAAGCCTGATTTCTCAACGGCCTCAGCAAAATCTGCATTTTCTGCAAGAAATCCATAGCCTGGGTGTATGGCCTGAGCATCCGTCACTTCCGCAGCAGAAATAATGGCGGGTATGTTCAGATAGCTATCGTGACTAGGAGGAGGGCCAATGCACACCGATTCATCGGCTAGCCTTACATGCATAAGATCCCGATCAGCCTTTGAATAGACCGCCACCGTTTTGATGCCCATTTCCTTACAGGCGCGTTGTATACGCAGGGCAATTTCCCCTCGATTGGCGATGACTACCTTGTCCAGCATGTCAGATATTCTCCAGATACACGTTTAGACGATGGTGAAAAGTGGTTGATCAAACTCAACGGCCTGACCATTCTCAACCAGAATATTTTCAACCGTGCCGCTAAATTCAGCAGTAATCTGGTTCATCATCTTCATGGCTTCAATGATGCAAAGCACATCACCTTGCTTGACGGCCTGACCCACACTGACAAAGGCGGGTGAGTTGGGTGATGCCGCTGAGTAATAAGTGCCCACCATGGGGGAGCGCTGGATATTACCTCGTTGCACTTCTGCCGGGGCTGCCGCTACAGCTGCTGTGGGGGCTACGACGGCAGCGGGTTGCTGGACTACCGTCATGGCAGGGCTGACAGTTCGACCGCCGCGAGCGATTCTTACAGATTCTTCTCCTTCCTTGATTTCAATCTCGTCAATGCCAGATTCTTCCAGTAGTTCAATCAGTTTTTTGATCTTGCGAATATCCATATCGGTAACGGTCTCCACGAACCAAGTTAAAAATAAATCAGGACGGTAGCAGGCGGCTATGCGCTGCCTCCAAAGCAAACTCATAACCCATGACACCTAGTCCGGCAATGACACCCACAGCCTTGTCAGAAAAGTAGGAATGCTGTCTGAAGGGCTCTCGGGCATGTACATTGGAAAGATGGACCTCAATGAAGGGCAAAGACACACCGAGCAAGGCATCGCGCAGGGCAACACTGGTGTGGGTAAAAGCAGCGGGATTAATGATGATGAAGCGACAGCCATCATCCAGGCAGGCATGAATACGTTCCACCAGTTGCCCTTCGTGGTTGCTCTGAAAACACGCCAGTTCATGTCCAAGTTCATGGGCTCGTTTGGACAGGCGTTGTTCGATCAAGCTAAGGGTGGTGTCCCCATAAATTCCGGGTTCACGTTGTCCCAGCAAGTTCAGGTTGGGTCCGTTCAACAACAAAATATCAGCCATATTTCGAATCTATTCCTATCAGAACTGTCACAATTAGAAGCATTCTGCCCTATTTTTGCGTAAGTTGGATGACAAATTGTGATTGTCTGAGCCACATCATGCCCAGAAAGTTTACAACTGTCTATCTGTCCGAACGCTATGTCCATGAAATCCGGCTATGCTAGAAGCCTGAATGCTGGCGTGAGAGGTGTGCATGCGTTCCAGAGTGGGCCTGATGCTGATCCTGTTATGGGTGGGACCGGTAGTGGCTGATTTGCTGGGCCTCAAGTCAAGCGATCTGGAGTGGGCCAGAGCGAGATGGGGGGATACGGCGGTCTCACGTCTGCAGCAATGGGATCAGCTGACAGAATCTTTACGAACAAAAAATGAACGAGAGCAGGTGGAAGCTGTTAACCGCTTTGTGGATACTATCCCTTATATTTCAGATCAAGAACATTGGCATCAGGAGGATTACTGGGCAACTCCTCTGGAGATGATAGGTTCTAATGGGGGTGATTGTGAGGACTATGCAATCGCTAAATATTTTACCTTGCGTAGCTTGGGGGTTCCAGCTTCGCGGTTGCGTATCACTTATGTTGAGGCCTTACAAATTAATCAGGCTCATATGGTGTTAGCTTATTATCCCCAGCCTGGCCAAGAACCTTTGATTTTAGATAGTTTGGTCAATCGAATTTTGCCCGCATCCCAACGGCCTGATTTGGTGCCGGTGTATAGTTTCAACAGCGAAGGCATGTGGGTCTCGGGCGGGCAAGCGGGTGATGGTGCACCTGTGAATGATGGGTCAGGTTTAGATAAGTGGCAGGATGTATTGCGTCGTATACAAGGACAGCCTGGATTTCGTGGATATGTCAATTCACGAGCAGCAACAGGCCCATGATCGGAGGATAACCAAGTGACCCTGTTCCGGCAATTGTTAATGGTGCTTTTTCTGACATGCCTGCTGTTATTGGTGGGAGGAATTGGGGTTTCCGTGATGAATTCACGGGCCTATATTCAAGAACAATTATCGGTGTCGGCACAAAATACGGCCCATTCCCTAGCACTATCGATTGCACCGGCCATGTCGCGGCATGATCCCATCTTGGCAGATACGATGATTCGAGCTGTTTTCGACCAAGGTTATTATCGCCGAATTGATCTCATTGATGCCGAGGATAAGATACTGGTGCATTATGAGCGTGCGTCCCAAGCCAACCAAGTACCTACCCTGCTGCGACACTGGATACACCTATCTCCAGCGGTGGTAACTACCACGATTAATGCCGGCTGGATCATAGCGGGAACCTTGGTTGTGGAGAGTGATCAATCGCGTGCCTATCAAAATTTATGGCGCATGGTCAGGCAGGAGTTTGACCTGTTTGCCTCAGTGATGCTCTTCGTAGGTGTTTTTTCCTATGCGGCGCTGCGATGGTTGACGAAGCCTTTAGCGGAGATTGAAGCTCAGGCGGAGGCTATGTATCGGCGTGATTTTCATGAAATTCAGCATTTGCCTAGAACTCGGGAGTTGCGTCGGGTGGTGTTGGCGATGAACCGTATGTCTAGGCAGATGCGTGCCTTGGTCGGCGATTTATTGCGACAAGTAGAGTTTTTTCAGCATCAGGCCTATGTTGATACCGTCACAGGTTTAGCTAATCAGGCTGCTTTTGATAGCGAATTAGGCTCATTGTTGGCTGATGTTGAAAAACGAATGCATGGGGCATTGATCATCTTTCAGATTGATGCATTTTCCGAATTGAATGCCCGATTAGGACGTGATGCAGCTGATCAGTTATTAATTCAAGTGGCTGGTCGGTTTCTTAAGCTGCAGGAAGATCATTCGGATGCTTTGGTTGCACGTCGTCAGGGGGCGGATTTTGTCGCTTTTCTGCCCAATATCAGCCGAGACTCTGCTGAAAAAGTTCTTAACAGTTTAATGGCCTCCGTAAGAGAGTTGCCCCTGGCGCGGACGGTTCCGAATATCATGTTCTATGCAGGTATGTCGTATACCGATGTCAATGGTGAACCCACGCAATTGCTGCCGAAGGCAAGTTTGGCTTTGCGGCTGGCGCGAGAGGGAGGTGTTCAGGGAAGTCATGTTCTACAGGCCGATGCAAGTCAGGATGGGGCACTGGCTGTTTTGGGGCATGGGCTAGAGGTATGGAAATCACGACTAGATGATTTGCTGCAGACGGATCAGCTGCAATTGCATTACCTGCCTTGTGTCGATTTGGATAACCGATTGTTGCATAAGGAGGTGCTGGTCCGGTTAGTGGTTGAAAATCAGGTCATGGCTGCTGCCAGTTTTATTCCTTTGATTGAACAGTTTGGCTGGGAGTCCAGGTTGGATCATCTGGTGGTGGAGAAGGTTTTGCATTATCAGATGCACGCAGCTGCCTTAGGGTTGCCGCTGGACTGCTTGAGTATTAATCTGTCACCGTATTCATTGAAGTTGCCTAGTTTCGTCGATGCACTGATTGCACGGATACAGCAAGTTCCCAGCGTATTGCCCTACTTGTGGTTTGAGGTCAGTGAAAGTGCTTTGGTGTTAGCGCCACAGGCGGTCAAGCGATTAGCGCAATGGCTGGATGACCATGGTTCGGGCTTGGTGGTTGACAGATTCGTGATGCGTCAGTCCAGTTTAGCCATGCTGGGAACTTTGCCTTTGCGGGCACTTAAAATGGATTCAGCTATGGTGCGTGATACGGATAAAAATCCGGATCAATTATTTATGTTAAGTACCTTGCTGCATGTGGCACACAGTCGAGATATGTTGTTGCTGGCAGACAGTGTAGAATTTGCAACTCAATGGAAGGTTATGCGCCAGTTGCATGTGGATGGTGGACAAGGGTTCTTGTTTGGTAAGCCGCGTCCGCTGGAGGGGCTGCCTGAGGGCGTTTAAGGGGAAGCTGTGGTGCTGGATAGAGCCTGGTGGCATGTGCGTGATCGCGCGCAGCGCTTTCGTCAGGAAAATCTCAGGTCAGGATGGGGAATGCTCGTTGCAGGTGTGGCGGGTAGTGTGCTCCTTTATTCTGTGGTCTCAGGAGTTTATGTCAGTAGTGAGCCGGATCTTTTGCCTGTGCAAACGGGTTCAGCTTTGCCAGCTGGGGAATTACTGGTAAGAACCACCGTTGATGTAGCTAGCGTTCTTTATAATAAGCCTGGAGGCTACCTTTCCAATGACAAGTTTCCTCCAGGAGTTTTTCTGGATGATATGCCGAATTGGGAACAGGGTGTCTTAACGCAGGTTAGAGTCATGGTGCACAGCTTGAATCATGATTTTGCTTTGTCGCGTGCCCAGTATATCGAAGACCCTGATTTAGCTGCAGCCGAAACAGCTTTTGCCGTCGATAGTCATAGCTGGATATTTCCACCGGCTGAGCATGAATTTAAGCGAGGTGTTGGGGCACTGCAAAGTTACGAACAGCGCTTACAGTCTAATCCTCCTGCGGCAGGATTTTATGTAAGCCCGGAAGCCTTGCATAATTATCTGGATGAAATTGGCGTGGATCTCGGCAAGCTGTCCACTCAGCTCAATGCGGCTTTGCCTCAGGCGGATACCCAGCTTGCCGATGCCTTGCCGGTTCAGCAGACAACCTCTTGGTGGCATATTGATGATCAGTTTTATCAGGCGCGAGGGCAGTGTTGGGCATTAGTGCCTTTGCTTCGAGCCCTTGAAGTTGAGTACGGCTCGCAACTCAGGCAGCACCACGCTGAGCTCAGTTTGCGTGCGGCTATTCATGAACTCGAGGCGACCCAGCAGACGGTTTGGAGCCCCGTCATCCTTAATGGCAGTGGATTTGGTATTTTTGCCAATCATTCACTGACCCTGGCTAATTACATTGATCGTGCTCATCTGGATTTACAGGATGTTCAACTGCTACTAAGTCGATGAGGCGGATTAGTCACGACGGGGTGTAGGGACTCCAGGAAAGGTCATGATGTTTCCCTGTTGCCCGAGTTCGCTGATTCTAGCGGTACCTCTTTCTGCGACTTGATCAATACGAATGATAGCCTGCATAGGGATGAGGCTATGTTCAACCCCTTGAAATTCAGCGCGTAGTTTCTCTTCAGCAACATCCACCAAAAGCTGACCTGCTTCAGCAAAGACGAGGTTAGAAACATCGATAAATCCAAACAAATCACTCATAGAAACAGAGTTGGCATAGATTTCATAGATGCGTTGGTGGTTGTGAAAAATAATTTTATACATAGTGATCGGGCCTTGGTATCAAGCATGTATCTGGAGACAGGTACAGGGTATTAGTCGTCAATTGTAAATCAATGCAAGCCTGAGGTCATGTACTGCGGCAATATCAGTCATGGGTGATTGCCACATGAAGAATTTTCTTGTCTAATCTTGGTGTTTAGAGCTTGACTTGCGAAGTTATGCCAAGTTTTATCTAGATGAGGGGCGATGGGGGCAGTGATATCCTGACTTTGGCCCTAAAGGGACGTGAGATGATTGGTTAGGTCCATTTTTAGAGGAAGGCAGTTATGTCAAACCGTGAAAAAGGCACGGTCAAGTGGTTTAATGATTCAAAAGGATTTGGTTTTATCCGTCGTGAGGCAGGAGAAGACGTATTTGTTCACTTTCGCGCGATACGTGGTCAAGGCCATCGGTCCCTGCGCGATGGTCAGCATGTCGAATTCAGCGTAGTTAAAGGCGATAAGGGATTTCAGGCCGAGGATGTACTGCCTCTGGACTGATCCGTTGATTTCACGCTGTTTTTAAAACAGCCAGAAATCGCAGGTCGCAGGAAAGTCAGTCGAGGCCATAATAGATGGTCGCGGGGGATTTTTTTGTATATGCTATGCTGCCTCGCTTTAAGGGGGTACGTTCCCGTATTTATTCTTAAGTAGTTTTGTCCAGGATATTCGGATGATCAAAAAGCGCCTTGTAGTATCGGCCTATTTATTATTAGGGCTGGAATTTTTATGTTTGGGCTTGTTGCTGTTGCTGGCACCGGGGAGGGCTGGACACTGGCTGTCTCCCTTGTTAGGTCAAGAACTCATGCCACTGCCTTTGCGTTTATGGGGGCTGGTCTATCTTGCCTGGGCGCCCATGATGTTATGGTGTGCTCAACATGTGCGTCAGCGTCGTTTTCAGCATGCAGCTGCTTCGGTTTATGTCGTCGGGGCCGCGCTGGTGCAAATGATGTCGTCACCAGCAAGATGGAGTATGGCCGCAGGCCTATGGTTCTATCTTCCTGCCCTGTTCATGGTCATCATGGCATTGCCGCCTATGCCCTCCAGACTGCGAGGGCCGCGTGAGCGCGGTCAGGTGAAATGGTTCAATGCAACCAAGGGTTTTGGTTTTATAACCCGATCAGCGGGTGATGATGTGTTCGTGCATTACCGTAGCATTCGAGGCGAGGGACACCGTACCTTGCGCGAAGGGCAGCAGGTTGAATTTGTTGTTGTGCATGGGGAGAAGGGGTTACAAGCTGAAGATGTGCACCCCACCTGAAGGAGATTGAAGTCGTGGTAATCCGAGGTGACTGTGTCTGAACAGGACGTGACGTCTACATTGATAGAACAGCAACAGATCAGGGAACCAGGTAAAATTTATTTTGATGAGCTGGATTTGCCTGATCAGTTGTTGAAGGCTGTCGCTGACCTTGGATTTCAATACTGTACGCCTATACAAGGACGAGTGCTGCGTTATACCTTGGCAGGGCATGATGCCTTGGGCAGAGCTCAGACAGGGACAGGCAAAACGGCTGCATTTCTGTTAACACTCCTTGCTGATTTAATTAAAAATCCCCTGCAATCAGAGCGTTATGCGGGTGAACCAAGAGCTCTGGTGTTGGCTCCTACCCGGGAACTGGCACTGCAGATTAGCAATGATGCTCGTGATTTGGCCAAGTATACCTCCCTCAAAGTGCTGACTTTGCTCGGTGGTATGGACTATGACCGACAGCGTCAACTGTTGCGCAGTGAATATGCTGATTTGGTCGTTGCTACCCCGGGACGATTGCTTGATTTTGCAGGAAAACAGGATGTCTTCCTGGATCAGGTTGAAGTGCTGGTCATTGATGAAGCCGATCGCATGCTGGACATGGGGTTTATCCCGGATGTCAAGCGCATCGTGCGTATGACCCCTCCTCGCACCCATCGTCAGACCATGTTGTTCTCTGCGACATTTACGCCTGAAGTTACCAACCTGGCAGCACAGTGGACTCATGATGCCGTTAAGGTTGAAGTGGAGCCTGAACAGGCAACGGCTGATCTGATTGACCAGAAAATTTATATCACCACGACAGATGAAAAAGTTACTCTGCTTTACAACCTGATTCAGAGAGATCATCTCGATCGGATTATGGTGTTTGCCAATCGTCGTGATCAGGTCAGAAAATTGACTGAAACCCTGAAAAATCATCACATCAGCTGTGCCTTGCTCTCGGGTGAGGTGCCGCAGGATCGTCGCATTCGCACCTTAGAGGGTTTCCGTGAAGGAAAAATCAAGGTGCTGGTAGCTACGGATGTGGCGGGACGAGGTATTCATATCGATGGCATTAGCCATGTTGTAAATTTTACGTTACCTGAACAACCCGAAGATTATGTACACCGCATAGGACGTACAGGGCGGGCAGGAGCAAGCGGCATCAGCATAAGTTTTGCCAGTGAGGATGATGCTTTTGCTTTGCCTGAAATTGAGAAGGCCATAGGCCGCAAGTTGAACTGTGAATACCCACCTCAAGATCTGTTAGAGCCCATTCCTGGTCGCTAGATAGGTTTGGAAGGGGCTTACCTCCTTTTTTTGTTTTAGGTTTCTCTTGTGGTTCTGGAGACTAACTTCTCACCTTGTTCGTACAGGGCAAGGTCATGCCCTGCCGTTTGACGTGTATGGGCAATTTTCACTGGGTGATAGCAAGAGGGTGAGCTTACAATCCGAAAAGCCATTGTCTGCCTCTTGCTGGATCACACTAGGCAATGCATGTGCGACCCTACTATGCTATGCTTGCAACTGCGGCATGGTTGCAGAAGTTGTCTTTTTGGAAGGGTGGCGCGTGTCAAAGACTGACAAATTGCTTGGAAAACTGCGCTCAAAACCTGCGCCAACTGATTTCAGACGGAGCGATCTGGTTACATTGATGAAGAAGTATGAGTTTGAAGTTAGTTGCGATAAGGGAGGATCGCATTACTCATTCTGGCATAAAGAATCGGATCATTCGTTAACTATTTCACGTTCTCATCCTGATGGAATCTTAAAAAAATATCAAGTTGTTGCTGCATTAAACGCCCTAGATCATATTGGGATAATTTCTCATGAAAGATGATAATCTTAATTACGGTGGTTATAAAGGAAGCATTGAACCTAGTCTTGAGGATAATTGCCTGCATGGTCGGATATTGTTTATTGATGATATTGTTACTTATGAAGGGAATACGCTTGATGAGCTTTATTCAGCGTTCCGCGAATCAGTTGATTATTATCTTGAACACTGTAAAAAAGTTGGAAAAACACCAAATAAATCCTACAGCGGTACTTTTAACGTAAGAGTAGGTGAAGAGCGACACAAGAAAATTGCGAAACGTGCATATATGGATGGTATTGGAATCAACGAGTTAGTGAACAAGGCGATGGATAATTTTCTGGATGGAAGTAAAGAAAACAGTTTGCATGTTTATGTGCATGAGGGTGAACAACAAATCCATAAAATATTAAGCACAGCCAACGCACCAGAAAGTTGGGAGGAGATGGGTAATGCAAACATCCACTAATGAAATTAAAATCAAAAGAGACATAGAAAATTTCGTGGTTCCTATATCTGAATTGGCATCTGTACTGGTTAAGCATGCTGGGTATCATGAAGGGCTTTACGATGTTACGTTGCATTTGAACATGGCGGTGGGTCAAATTGGTCCAAGTCAGGACAAATTATTGCCTGGCGCTATGTTTGGTGTGGCTGGTGTTGGATTAAATCGAGTTAGTGTTAAAGGTGAAAATACCGTTGATGCAGCAATCGTTAATCCAGCAAAAAAGAGAAAGGCACCGAAGTCAGATTGACAGCAGTCCTTGACGGAGGACATTTTTTTCAATTTCCTTGGCAGTTACCCTACCACAGCCGTAGCCAACACGCCTTTCCAGATGGACCCGCCCTTACCTATGTACGGTCAATCTTTGCAGGGATAGACTGAGCAGGGACATAGAGATAAAGAAAAGTCCCATTTTCTATATGTATTCAAGCTAACATGTATAGGAATTTCGTTTTTCTATACATGTTATCGAAGATGTGTATAGAAAATATCGGTTTTAGGTATATGTCATTGGAGCTACGCATGACCACGCTGCGAGCATTGCAAACATTAGATCCAGAGCGCTTTGAATCCAAAGCGATTCTCAAGAAAATGAACTCGACGAGCCGAGCCTTAGCCGAGCTGAAAGGTGTAGCCTCGTCTATACCTCATCAAGGAATTTTGATTAATACACTGGGGATGCAGGAAGCCAAGGATAGTTCCGCGATTGAAAACATTGTCACGACGCATGATGATTTATTTCGTGATGATGCCTTTCCCGAAGCTGCGGGTAATCTGGCGGCAAAAGAAGTGCTGCGTTACCGTCAAGCGCTTCGTACTGGTTTTATTAGTGCCCAAGAAACTGGGCTGTTAACCAGTAATCAGTCGGTCCTGAAGAATAAATATACCCTTGTTTTTAATAGATTTATTGGTGTTTTTTGTGGCAATCTTCCTTTGATTTTGATTTAATATTCATTACTTTCTGGGAGTTTTTGAGGTTCTAAGGCCATGGATACGCCTGATTTCTTTCGTAGCCGATTAGATGCCATGCTAGACCGTCGTCACCCCTTGGTGGTTCTGGCAGATCGCATGCCTTGGGATGCCTTGGAAGAAGCCCTGCACAAGGATCGTCAGGCGACTCCCGAGCAAGTTGTGGAACGAGAAGATCTGCTGGGTGCCAGTATCCAGCGTCGCGGTGGCCAGGTGAGCCCGGCGGGTCGACCTGCACTTCCTATTCGCTTGATGGTAGGTCTGCTCTACCTCAAACATGCCTATAACGAGTCGGATGAAGGGGTCTGTGCCCGCTATGCGGAAAATCCCTACTGGCAGTATTTCTGTGGCAATGATTATTTTGAAACCTGTTTGCCCTGTGACCCTACCAAGCTGGTTCAGTTCCGCAAGCAATTGAGCGAAGCTGGTGCTGAGGAGATGTTGGCCAAGACCATTGAAGCGGCAGTGACTATGAAGGCTGTACGTGTGGCTGATCTAGAGCAGGTCATTGTGGATACCACGGTGATGGAAAAAGCGATTGCTTATCCTACCG
>JAJZHP010000124.1 GCA_021804355.1 Pseudomonadota bacterium
GGTTCGCGTCAGGTAAGATTTGAAGCATAAGCCCAGCATGTTGATCAGCATACGAGAACAGGTAAAGCCGCGTGGGTAATTGCTCAGAACGTTGGAAGTAGGATTCAAGGCAACTGGCCAGATCAGCATGCTCCAAGGGGACGATACCCTGATAGCGCTGGGATTCGGCATCTATAGTCATGACCAATTGTCCGTTGGGCAGTGCGTTAAGCAAATGAGTTGTCGCCGTAACTTTATGAGGGGTTTGCTCATGTGCAATAGCACGCAGGTGTCCTGAATCGGTGCACTCAGCCATGATCAGCGTGACAGGACCATCGCTTCGTGCCTGCAGGGTTAGACTGCCAGAAAACTTAAGTACATGGCTCATTAAAGCGGTGGACACCATGGCCTGGCCCAGTAATTCGCTAAGGTATTTGGAGTGAGCATGACGTTGCTGGATGGGGGTTAAGCTGTTCTTCAGTTGAGCCCATGACCCACGTATCGCCCGATTGCGAAAATAGAATCTACAACGCTGGTCATGCATGACTGGTTTCCGGTTAGCAAGATAGCTACATGATAGCACGCAGCCATCAGGCAATTTTTATCCGAGGACGTGATGGGATTTCAAGTTTTACATCTGGCAATGGGTGAGCGTGTTTGTTACAGTGCGTTGGCGGATAGCAGGAAATATCTGCTGACAATTTTTTTGAGATTGGAGAGTTCACATGCAAGCCACCAAATTACTTTCGTTGCTAAGCCTGACTGCGGTCATGGCCACGGCACAGGCAGATATGGTAACAATCAGCCCCATGCTGGGTGATCATGATTTTTCGAATAACACGGCGCCGGATCAGTTACAGCCCCCGAAAAAGCTGCAAAATTCGCGTGAATTTAATTTAGGTTTAGGCTACCGCTATACACCCAACTGGGGTGTGGAAGCGTCCTTCGGATGGTTGAGAGCGCATGATAATGCGCCTTACGCAGCTAGTCAGCTGGGATATCGTAGCGATGACCTTAACCTGACTTATCGTTTCCTCCCCGATGCAGCTATTCAGCCTTATGTTCTGGCGGGTGCAGGGGTGGCTCGTTACGCACCAGATAGTACCTATGCATTTTATAAGAAGTATGGGCAGCTGGGTGCTGGTTTAGTCGTGCCCTTGTTTAAGCAGGTCAGTCTGCGCTACGAAGCTCGATACATGGACATGCCCGGCCCCCATTGGCATGACTGGGTAGGACTGGTTGGTTTGGAAGTAGGTTTGGGTTCCTTTGATGCCGCTCCCGTAGCTGCTGCAGAACCTGCCCCTGCGCCCGTGGTTGCTGCGGTTCCAGAGCCGGCTCCCGCGCCTGCACCTGCTCCCGTTGTGGCCCAGGCGCCAGCTGATGATGATCATGATGGGGTTCCTAATGACATCGACAAGTGCCCCAATACCCCGGAAGGTGTCAAGGTGGATGCCGTGGGTTGTCCGCTGGATTCAGATCATGATGGGGTTCCTGACTATCTGGATAAGTGCCCTGATACCAAACCAGGTGCCGCTGTGGATGCCAATGGTTGCTACGTGATGCTGAAGGAATCACAAAGTATCAGCCTGGATGTGAATTTCGCTTCAGGCAAGGCCGTGATTTTGGGTAATGCCTCCGCCGAGTTGCAGAAGGTTGTCGACTTCATGCGCAAGTATCCCAACGTAGATATTACGGTTGAAGGATATACGGATAATCGCGGTTCTCCTGTGGTTAACCGTCGCTTGTCGCAGCGTCGTGCTGATGCGGTGCGCACTGAACTGGTCAAGATGGGTGCCGATGCTGGGCATCTGAAAGCCAAGGGCTACGGTTCAGCTCATCCCATAGCCAGCAATAAAACGGAAGCAGGCAGAGCCAAGAATCGCCGAGTGGTTGCTACTGCCAAGGGTGAGGGTGAAGTCATCAAAATGAAGAACTAAGTATCATTGAGTTCTTGTTTTGATGCGCTGAAAAGGGGCAGGATTTGATATCCTGCCCCTTTGCTTTAGGGTCGCTGGTCGGAGTTCTTGTCAGTTCAGCTGCGGATAGGATAGCCAAATCATTGCAGCTTGGTTAAAGTGCCTCTTTGGGCGAACTTGGGTGGTACAAAACGATGCGTGCATTAAAAATTATTTTGGGTGGGCTAGTGCTTAATACGGTCATTAGCACGGGAGCGAGTGCGGATGAGTTCTACGTGGCGCCGTTGCTAGGTGATCATTTCTATGACAGCAATACGGCTCCGGATTTACAGACCCCGCCCAAAGGTGTCAATCATGGTCGCCAATTTACGCTGGGATTAGGCTATCGGTTTACCCCGAACTGGGGGGTAGAAGGTGACATCGGTCGCGCAACCCCTAACCTGCCGGCACCTTACCAGAGTCGTTTCTTGCACTATCATCATGCTGACTTCAATCTGATGTACCGCTTTAATGCTGATGGCCATTTGCAGCCCTTTGTATTGGCGGGTGCAGGCCGTGCACGCTATCAGGCTGATTTGGGGCCTAATTTTCAAAAGGATTATGGTCAGGCCGGAGCTGGTCTGATGTGGGCTTATAACGATAGGTTTGCTGTGCGCTATGAAGCTCGATACATGGAAGCTGGTGGGCATTGGAAAGATTGGGTAGGACTGGTCGGTATGGAGTTTCGTTTTGGCCAGGGAGCGCCTCATGACCAGGAAGCTGCAGATGCGACAACGGATAATACCTCAGAACCTGTCGCCGCAGCTGCCGAGCCAGCTCCAGCGCCAGTTGTAGAACCAGTTCCTGCCCCGGTGGTAGCTGATGATGATCATGATGGTGTACCCAATGATCAGGACAAGTGCCCTAATACCCCTGCGGGTGTTAAGGTGGATGCCCAGGGGTGTCCGCTGGATTCAGATCATGACGGGGTTCCTGATTATCTGGATAAGTGTCCCAATACGAAGCCAGGTGCCGTTGTGGATGCCCAAGGCTGCTATGTGATGGTCAATCAGGATCAGAGTATTCGTCTTGATATTAATTTTGAAACTAACAAAGCAGTCATTCATGGCGATGCTTCCCGTGAATTACGTAAATTGTATGATTTCATGCACGATCACCCTGATGTCCAAGTGGTCATTGAGGGGTATACGGACAATGTAGGTAATGCCCGGGCTAATCAGGTGCTGTCACAGCATCGCGCCGATGTAGTGCGGGACGATTTGATTGCGGCAGGCGTGAATCCTTCTCAACTCAAGGCAATAGGTTATGGGGCCTTGCATCCTGTGGCCAGTAATGCCACGGCCCAGGGCCGGGCAGAAAATCGCCGTGTAGTGGCGACGGTGCACGCTGAGGCTTCACATATCAAAATGAAGTCTGACGCTAATCCTTAAATGGTGGCTGAGAGACCAAAGTTGCCACGGGGGTGTATCGAACCCCCCCGTGGCCAGCGACATCATGTATAATCCGGGCCTCGCACCAACTTCAGAGGCCATTTCGTGATCCAGAACCTTCGTAATATCGCCATCATCGCCCACGTTGACCATGGCAAAACCACCTTGGTTGACAAACTGTTATCCCAGTCAGGCACATTGGGCGACCGGGTGGGGGACTTAGAACGGGTCATGGATTCCAACGATCTGGAAAAAGAGCGTGGCATCACCATTTTGGCTAAAAACACGGCCATCAGCTGGACAGACCCCAGAAACCAGCAGGTTTACCGTATCAATATCGTGGATACACCGGGCCATGCTGATTTCGGTGGTGAGGTTGAACGCGTCTTGAGCATGGTCGATTCCGTGCTGCTGCTGGTCGACGCTGTGGACGGTCCCATGCCGCAGACCCGGTTTGTGACCATGAAGGCCTTTGCTCGAGGACTGAAGCCCATCGTGGTGGTCAATAAGGTCGATCGTCCGGGTGCTCGTCCGGATTGGGTGATTGATCAGGTTTTTGATTTGTTTGATCGCTTGGGTGCCTCTGAAGAGCAGTTGGATTTTCCGGTAGTGTACGCCTCTGCACTCAATGGTGTAGCTGGCTTGGATGGCGTGAATCTGGCTCCCGATATGACGCCGCTTTTTCAGACTATTCTGGATAAAGTATCCCCCCCAGAGGTTGACCCGGATGGACCTTTCCAGATGCAGGTTTCGTCACTGGATTATTCCAGCTATGTAGGTGTTATCGGTATAGGACGTATCCAGCGTGGCCAGGTTAAAACCAATACCCCGGTAGTCATCATCGATCGTGAAGGAAAACGCCGCAATGGACGTGTTCTGCAGATCATGGGGCATTTGGGCTTGCAGCGTGTTGAAGTGCCTGAAGCCAGTGCCGGTGAAATTGTCTGCGTGACGGGCATGGAAGGTCTGAATATTTCCGACACACTATGTGATCCGCAGGCGGTTGAAGCGTTACCGCCCTTAACCGTGGATGAACCTACGGTCAGTATGACGTTTCAGGTCAATACCTCCCCCTTTGCGGGTCGTGAAGGTAAATATGTGACCTCACGAAATATCAAGGAGCGTCTGGAGCGTGAGTTGCTGCATAACGTGGCTCTCAGAGTTGAGCCGACCGATAATCCCGATAGATTCAAGGTGTCGGGTCGTGGCGAATTGCACCTTTCCGTGCTTATCGAAAACATGCGTCGAGAAGGTTACGAGTTAGGTGTATCACGCCCCGAAGTTATCATGCGGGAAGTCGATGGTGAGCGGCAGGAACCTTTTGAAAGTGTTATTTTCGATGTGGAAGAGCAGCATCAGGGTGCAGTCATGGAGCAACTGGGGCTGCGTAAGGGCGAAATGACAGATATGGTGCTGGACGGTAAAGGCCGTGTACGCATTGAAGCTATCATGCCTTCACGAGGGCTGATTGGTTTCCGGTCTGAGTTTTTAACCATGACCTCGGGTACGGGTATCATGACTTCGAGTTTTGCTCACTATGCGGTGGTCAAGGCTGGTGATGTAGGTAAACGTAATAATGGCGTGCTGATTTCCATGATACATGGTACCGCCCTGGGGTATGCGTTGTTTAATCTGCAGGAGCGTGGCCGACTCTTTATTGAGCCCGGTACGGAAGTTTACGAAGGTATGGTGGTGGGTTTGAATGCACGTGGTGACGATATGGTCGTCAATCCGACTAAAGCCAAACAACTGACCAATATCCGGGCAGCAGGGACCGACGAGAATATCATTCTGACCCCGGCTATACGTTTTACCTTGGAGCAGGCGCTAGAGTTTATCGAAGACGATGAATTGGTTGAGGTGACGCCTAAAAGCATACGGTTGCGTAAACGCTATCTCAGTGAAACTGAGCGGAAACGGGCCTCGCGTTAATGCTGCTGGATCTGAATCTTCCTGAGTGGCTTCTGGAAATCCCGGAAGTCACGCTTGATGATCAGGGAGCCATGGAACTGGCCCTGCGGTTGGCAGAACGTAATATTCAAGAAGGCGGCGGTCCTTTTGCCGCTATCATTCTGGATGCTCAAGGCGTGTTCTTGTCAGCGGGTGTCAATCGTGTGTTACCAGCGGCCTGCTCACTGATGCATGCAGAGATGGTAGCGATACTCCTAGCTCAAATCCGTAGGCATCATCATGATTTGAGTGATTGTGGAGCGCAGTTATACTCAACCTGTGCTCCTTGTGCCATGTGTTTGGGTGCGCTACCGTGGGCAGGCATTAAACGCTTGGTGTGGTCTGCAGATACCCAGGATGCGGAGCAGGCGGGCTTTGATGAAGGTGACAAGCCTCTCCATTGGGAATCAGGCTTGCTGCGACGAGGTATTCTGGCGCAGTCGGGGCTTTTAGCCAGACAGGGCCAGGATCTCTTACAGCGCTACCGATCCCAAGGTGGGCCAATTTACTAGAATTCTCCTTTTTTTATCAATATTCCCCCAAGGATTGTGCAACTATTGACCTGCATCAACCGCTTATATGGCCGCAGGTCTATGCTTTCATCATATAACTTAGGTGGAAGTATGAGGTTTGTCATGTTGCGCTCCAAGGCTAAATTACGCGATAGGGTTGCGATCATCGTTCGCCAGGACTTTCGCAACAGTTCCTCGGCGGCGGTTGCCCAGCAGTTGCATATGAGTGACAGGACTATGCGACGGCATTTGGCGATTGAGGGGGTTTCATTCCAGGAAATTCTTAACGCCTTACGCTATGAACAGGCGCAACTAGCCCTTATGATGACCCAATTGAGTATTCAGGATATCGCTCGTCAACTGGGCTACAGTGATGCCTCCAATTTTGGGCACGCCTTCCGTCAGTGGAGCGGTATGTCACCCCGGCAGTTTCGTCGTCAGCGGCGTAATACCGTAAGTCTCAATTTGGCACAGCCTGCCTTAGTAGGTGAACAAGCGGCCAGTCTTTAACTACTGCCAGATTGCAAGGCTGGTCTAGTATTCGTATGATCATCCCCGCCAAGAGGGGATATGCAATGTGGGCAGGCCGAACAGCGTTGATTACCGGTGCGACTTCAGGGCTGGGCTGGGAATTTGCTCAGCAGCTGGCCGCGCGCGGTGTTCATCTTTGCCTAGTGGCGCGTAGGCTTGCCCTACTGCAGCAGCATGCGTCTGATCTGTCATCAAGCTATGGTGTGCGAGCTGAAGTCATTGCGTTGGATTTAGCTCATGCAGGA
>JAJZHP010000125.1 GCA_021804355.1 Pseudomonadota bacterium
AGAGCCTGAATCCCTGCCAGCAAGGCAGGATACTTCATCAGCACTTCCTGCGGCACTTCGGGAAGCGCATATTCGCCTTCCAGAATTTCACGCTTTACTGCCCGTTCAAAAATTTCTGACAAGCCCTGCACCTGAGCTTCTTCCAAAGTATTACCGGCACTCATGCCATTACTAACATAGAGATTCTCAATCAGACTGGTGGGAAAATACACCACCTCACCGTCTGAATGACGAACAAAGGGCAGTGAGCAGATGCCGCGCTCTACGTTGCCTGAGTTGGTGTCGTACAAATGTGATCCCAGTAACTCACCTTCTGGATTGTAAATTTCCAAGCAATAAGCATCGAGAATTTCTGGCGGCAGTTCATCATCAGGTCCTGGCTTAAACCACCGCTCATTCGGATAATGAACAAATGCAGCCTGAGCAATATCCTCACCCCAAAACCGGGTGCTATAGAAATGGTTACAATTCAAACGCTCAATGAATTCTCCCAATGCCGATGCAAGCGCACTTTCTTTGGTTGTTCCTTTACCATTGGTAAAACACATGGGGGAGTGGGCATCGCGGATATGCAAAGACCACACATGAGGAACAATATTGCGCCATGAAGCGATTTCAATCTTCATGCCTAAGTCAGCCAGCACTTCTGACATATTGGCAATCGTTTGCTGCAGAGGAAGATCCTTGCCCTTAATCAAGGTGCTCGCCACTGATCCAGAGTCCAGCATCAACAACGCCGCCACATCGGCGGCTAAATTATCCACGGCTTCAATTTCAAAAACTGGCCCGGTTTGAACTACTTTTTTTACCGTACAACGGTCTATGGAACGCAAAATGCCGGCACGATCCTTGGGTGAGATATGCTCCGGGAGTTCGACCTGAATTTTGAACACTTGCTGATACCGGTTTTCAGGATCAACCACATTGTTCTGCGACAGTCGTATCCCATCGGTAGGAATATGGCGTGTGTTGCAGTACAACTTCACAAAATAAGCCGCACATAAAGCAGATGAAGCCAGGAAATAATCGAACGGACCCGGCGCCGAGCCATCGCCTTTATAACGAATAGGCTGATCAGCCACCACGGTGAAATCATCAAACTTGGCTTCGATACGAAGCTTATCGAGAAAATTGACCTTAATTTCCATGATGTGAATCCATGCAACTCCTCACCAACAGGAGGGAGTTATGAAAAGGGTTATGGAGAAATGCGCTAGCTGTCAGCACCTGCACGTTCTAACCCAGGCCATGACAGAATTGAACATTATTGTATACTGTGTCACTGCTTTTATCAGGATGTTGCGTGGAAATCCTGCCCTGCAGGGGAAGGATGGATAGCACCGTCTGGATAGAGAAGTAGACCTTTCTGTACGCGGCTATTAAGTCTGGCAGGTGCCCCCGTATAACCGCAGAGAACTTCATGCCGAGCAATGAGTTTATTTTTGAAACATTGGACTGTTACCTTGTCGAAAAATCAGTTGATTAGGAAGTGAGCGCATTGAACGCTTACGTAAGATCAAGCGTGCCGGCCAAGCATCCATCGACAAGAGCGATCCGTGAGCAGAAATCCTAGGGTGATCAGTTATTATTGACCCAGTTCTCGACAGCCAGTCCGGTAAAGCCACGAAAGTCGGCCTCATTGTTGGTGACCAGCGTCACGCCCAGTGACATGGCATGCGCTGCGATGAGCTTGTCCAGCGCATCCTTGTTGCGCTCGCGGTTAGCTGCGCGCAGTGGTCCATAGGCTCGTGCAGCTCGGGCCTCGAACGGTGCGACAACGATGTCTTCAAGCAGGCTGTCTAAGAGCGCTTGATTGTGTACTTGGGAATAACCAGAACAGGCGACCCCAAACTCCAATTCGGCCAGGGTGATGGCCGAGATCGCCACATCGCCCACAAAACATTCGGCAAAGCGCGCCCGCACCTGCGGCGGTTGATGCTTCATGAGGTAGATGCAGATGTTAGTGTCCAGCATGTACTTGGGCTTCATAGAGCCTCGCGCTCACCTTCTATGTTGAGGCCCCTGCCCTCGCTCATGAAATCAGGAGAGAACTGAGCCAGCTTACCCAATACGTCACCCATCCGTTGGCGCGCTGGACGAATGCGCAGTTCATCGCCCCGGCGTTCAATAACCAGTTCGATGTCCCAGCTGCTGTAGGCCAGTTCAGCCGGAATGCGCACGGCCTGGGAGTTGCCGTTTTTGAACAATTTGGTGTTGACCATACCTTGCCTCGCAACTGAAGGATGGATGTATGTGTACATCCTAGGCGAGAATACGAGGTTTGTACATACACAGATATACAGAGACAACTGCCAGACTTAATAGCCGCGTACGGAAAGGTCTACTTCAAAGATCATATTCTCAACACGCTCAACACCTGTTGTTATATGACCATCTGGGTGCAGATCCAACCACCGGTAGCCTGGGGCTTGGGTATCGACGGTAAAGTCATGGCTACCTGGAGCGAACTGCACACAGGTGGAAGGTACAGACCACAAGGGCACAGAACCATGACGCCCCGAGAATTCTTGGTGAACATGCCCGAAGACTACCCCACGCACCTGATCATAAGACGCCAAGCATCGCCAGAATGCTTCGGCATTGCTTACCATTTGATGATCAAGCCAGCGACTGCCTAACTTAACCGGGTGGTGATGCAGGCAAACCAGGGCATGATCTGCCTTTTGCATCAGCATATGATCAAGAAAAGTGAGCTGTTCAGCTGCAAATTCCCCTGACACCTGATATTCGATGGCAGAATTAAGCATGATGATCTGCCATGCGCCGAGCCGACGCGAACATGGACTGAGTGCATGCAGGTCGCCCATAGCCAACTGCATGGGGGCGGTTAAATCATGATTGCCCTGCATCCACAGACTTGGAATACCCAGTTTATCGATGTGAGTCAGAAACCGACGGTATGAGGCAGCACTACCATCCTGGGATATATCTCCCGTAGCCAGCAACAGGTCAGCGGCAGATTGCTCCCGGCTTATCTTTTCGAGGACAAGCGCCAGACTGGCCTCCGTATTGAGGCCTAACAGTTTGCTATCCTTACTAGCAAATAAGTGGCTGTCCGAGATCTGCAGGACCCTGTAAGGTCTCGCCCCGGTCGAGTCCATGATCATTCCTGAAATATGTATATGCTAACAATCTAGCGCAGAGCGACCCTCGTTTCCAGTACAACAAGCTCTGCTTTTGCCATATTCCTCACAGAGTTGCACTTAAATATGCTCCCTGGCGCAAGCAATGGGTCAGAGCTTCCGCCAAAAATTCATTGATCTGGCTCTTTTCATCGGCAGCCATGCCTTGATGATTCGGGTAGCGATTACGCGCTGGAATAGGTCGCAACCGCTGTACGGCTACCACCTCAGCCATCCGTGCATCATGGTAGAGATGCACCTGCAAATCCATACGGGGAGCCCAACGCTGATCCAGGCTATTCAAGCACACCCGCAATTGCCAGGTATGCATGGACAGCTGATGCACTTCCATGGATAGACTGCCATGATCCCACGCCAGGCGAATCTCATCACCTTGACTACGAGACAAAATTCGATGCAACCGCTGGTAGTTATAACTGCACAGGTTCTGCAATCTCACCAGGTCAACACTAAAGCGGTTCATGCCCGCCACCGCTGACGCAATCTGTCCTTCTGCAACATCAGCGATTGCAGGGCCAACAAAGCCGGTGCATTGCAGATCCTACCATTACGGGCAGCTTGCCAGGCCTGGTCCAAACTCATCACATCCACTCGGATATCTTCACCTTCACTGGCCAAACCATGAATTCCACCCGCCGAACGTAGATCAGCTTCTGCCAGATACAACGAGAACATTTCTGAGGAGGACGCTGGACTCAGCAAAAAATCCATCACATGCTCTACTCGACCCAGTACCTGTCCAGCTTCCTCTTGCGCCTCACGACGCACCATAGCCTCGCCACTCTCTCCGGATTCTATGTATCCGGCAATGATTTCCAGTAACCACCCGTCTTGACCTGCCTCCAGCGCCCCTATGCGGAACTGTTCAATGAGCAGCACTTCGTCAGATACTGGATCATACGGTAGTACACCCGCGGCAGCTGATTTGATCATCACTTCACGGTGAATAGGTGCACTCAGGCCACCCTGAAACTTTTCGTGCTGCAGGGTCACACGCTCAGCTCTGAAAAACCCTTCGTACAACGGCTCCCGTTGTAGAACTTCCACACGCCGTGGTGGCTTCATTATAATGTCCTATAGACCCGTGAGCCCTGATCTACAAATTCTCGACTTTTATCCTCCATACCCTTGGCAGCGTAGTCACGAACTTCCTGTGTGATTTTCATGGAGCAGAATTTGGGTCCACACATGGAACAGAAATGAGCAACTTTATGCGCATCCCTAGGCAAGGTCGCATCATGGAACGAACGCGCCGTATCCGGATCCAGTGACAAATTAAACTGGTCATCCCAACGAAACTCAAAACGTGCCTTGGACAGGGCATTATCACGCTGCTGTGCGCCTGGATGCCCCTTAGCCAAATCAGCGGCATGAGCGGCAATCTTGTACGTGATGATGCCGTCCTTAACATCCTTTTTGTCTGGCAGACCCAGATGCTCCTTGGGAGTGACATAACAAAGCATAGCGCATCCATACCAACCTATCATCGCTGCGCCTATGCCTGACGTGATGTGATCATAGCCAGGAGCAATATCGGTGGTCAGCGGGCCTAAGGTATAAAAAGGAGCTTCCTGGCAAACTTCCAGCTGCAGATCCATGTTTTCTTTGATCATGTGCATAGGAACATGGCCAGGACCTTCGATCATGACCTGAACATCGTGGGCCCAGGCACGCTGGGTAAGCTCCCCCAAGGTACGCAATTCTGCAAATTGCGCTTCATCATTAGCATCAGCAATGCTGCCTGGACGCAGGCCATCACCCAAGGAGAACGAGACATCATAGGCTTTCATAATGTCGCAGATGTCTTCAAAGTGAGTATATAAAAAACTTTCCTGATGGTGCGCCAGACACCATTTCGCCATGATCGATCCGCCTCGGGAAACGATACCAGTCAGTCGTTTGGCGGTTAATGGCACATAACGCAATAACACACCTGCATGTACCGTAAAGTAATCTACACCTTGCTCCGCCTGCTCGATCAGCGTGTCGCGAAAAATCTCCCAGGTCAGATCCTCGGCAACACCCTCTACTTTCTCAAGAGCCTGATAAATAGGAACCGTACCTATAGGAACCGGGGAATTACGTAAGATCCATTCACGCGTCTCATGGATATGTTTGCCGGTGGATAAATCCATCACGGTATCGCCGCCCCAACGTATAGCCCAGGTCATTTTTTCCACTTCTTCATCAATCGAGGAAGTGACGGCCGAATTACCGATATTGGCATTGATTTTCACGAGAAAATTACGCCCGATGATCATCGGCTCAAGTTCAGGGTGATTGATATTGGCTGGGATAATGGCGCGCCCGCGAGCTATTTCCTGGCGCACAAACTCAGGGGTTATAGATCGAGGAATACTGGCACCCCAGGACTGCCCGGGATGTTGTTCACCGTAAGACTCCATACGCAGGTTTTCGCGCAGGGCTACAAACTCCATCTCATCGGTGATGATGCCCTGACGAGCATAATGTAACTGTGTGACATTGCGACCCGCTAGGGCACGACGCGGTGGACGCCGATGAGCAAAACGTAAAGTCGCCGCCGTAACATCCATTTCTCGCTTGCGGCCGAAGGCTGAGGTAAGACCTGATAACGTCTCACTATCAGCACGACGTTGCAACCATGGTTCACGCAAAGCCTTTAGCCCTAAGCGCAGGTCGATATCAGCCTGGGGATCCGTGTAGGGACCTGACGTGTCATAGACCAGAATGGGAGGGTTAGCCTCACCACCAAGTGCCGTCGGCGTCTCCGATTGCGCAATGCTGCGAAAGGGGACCCGAATGTCCGGGCGAGAACCTTCCACATAAACTTTGTGGGAATTAGGTAAAGGCTGAACGGCAGCACCATCAACCTTGGCGGTATCACTGTGAAAATCCTGCGACATGTTACACAACTCACGGCAAACAAGTTCCCCCTGACGTTGAGGAGAACGGAGCTGTCACTATAACTAGCAGCAGCCAGCTCGGCAATGTCTGCGCTGACCGAAAAGGACAAAACGCATGGTGAAGACTTGCCAAGTACATCCGTATACGGTAACCTCAGATACCCCCCCCACTATGCTTGGGATTGTTCTAGCATCATGCGCCAACTCTATAAAACAAGTATGTTAAGTCTGGCACTGGCCAGCCCGTTGACTTGGTCCATGGATCTTCAGCAGGCTTATGAACTTGCGCTGAGTAATGACCCTGACTGGTCATCGACGGTAGAAAACTACCATGCAACCCAGGAAACCTCGCTACAAGCCAGGTCTGCTTTGCTACCCAATTTCTCTGCCAATGCCAGCATCAGTTCAAACCATATCGACCCCACCGAGCCTATTCCTAGCTTCGGT
>JAJZHP010000126.1 GCA_021804355.1 Pseudomonadota bacterium
CCAAGCACCGATTGTACCGTGGCTACGTTAATAACTTGCTTTTCCGTATAAGGCTGGCGGATTTCCACCTCTTTACCTTGCGCATCTTTTTGATAGAGCGTACGCATTTTCTGCTCGACAAAGAGTACAGCCATACTACGCAAGAGATTGTTTCGCGTCGCATCGGTCATCAGATGCCCACCACGACCATCCAGATTGATATCCACCTGTGGCCTTGAATACTCATCAAATCCTGCATGTGCACCTGATACTCTATCTCCAGTGACTATGGCATGCTTTTGCAAAAGCACCGGTGGGCGCGCATTGTCCTTAAAGGGAAACCATTCCGTTCCTGGGGGCGGAGGGGCACTGGGATCAGCATTCTCATGTTCCCAGTCCACAAATCTGAACTCCAAGGTTGCTGTACGACCCAACACACGTTTGGCTTCAGCCGTATCCTGTACCCCTGGTAATTCCACGACTATCCTATTAGCTCCCTGACGTTGCACAACCGCTTCCGCCACGCCGAGTTCGTTCACTCGACTTCGGATAGTATTCAGGTTTTGATTTAAGGCATCATCAGTAATTTCATGCAGACGAGCAGGTGACAGACTCAGCGATACAAAATAACTACCATCCTTGTCCAGACTGCTCTGTATAAAATCTGGAAATTCGGTGTGCAACACCGCTGAACCTTGATCACGATCGGCAGGTGCATCAAACTTGACCATGAGCGTTTGATCCGCTTGCACAACGCCTCGATAAGTCACCTTAGCGTCACGCAGCTTGCCCTTAATATCTGCAATATATGACTCCATGCGGACTGCAACTGCCTTATCTAAATCCACTTCCAGCAAGAAATGGACGCCACCACGCAGATCAAGACCTAGTTTCATCGGATCGGCATGCAGCATTTTTAACCATGAAGGCGTCGTAGGTGCCAAATTAAGCGCGACCACATAGCTATCACCCAAGGCGCGACGAATCGCATCCTGAGCCCTGAGCTGGTCTTCAGAGGTATGCAAGCGTATCAATATACCGTTCGCCTGCCTTTCTGCTGGCTGAGCTGCCACCCCGCTGGCAGTAATGGCGGCCATGGCCTGCTGCACAGCTGCATCGCTCACCAGCACCCCGGCAGATGAACCGGTAATCTGAACAGCTGGCTGGTCAGGGTAAAGATTAGGTAGTGAATAAATAACGCTGACCACCACTATGGCTATGATCAACAACTCTTTCCAACGAGGATAACGCATGGTATGTCGTCCGAAATCCGGCAAATGGGAAAATACTTATACTGTTTTTAGGGTGCCTTTAGGCAAGGTTGCCTGGACACTCTGACGTTGCACGCGCAACTCCAGACCTGTCGCCACCTCAATGATCAAAAAATCATCACTGAGCTTAGCTATACGCCCCAGCAGTCCTCCCGCAAATACGACCTCATCACCCTTGGCTAAAGACTGCAGCATATCCTGTACCTGTTTTTGTTTTTTTTGCTGCGGACGTATCGACATGAAATACATCACAATAAATACAGCACCCATCGTAACCAATAAGGGCCAGGGGGTCCCTGCGGCTTGTCCCGTAGGCATGTCCGTCGCTGCCTGAGCAGATGAAATCAGAAAACTCATTCAAAACTCCTGATGATAAAGGTTAAATTGATACATTTTGGTTGCGAGCGGTATAAAACTCATCTACGAAGCGCTGCAATTTACTCTGTTCAATGGCCGCACGCAAACCCGCCATGAGTTCTTGATAGTAATGCAGATTGTGGATCGTATTCAGGACGGCACCTAGTATCTCACCTGAGCGATCCAGATGGTGCAGGTAAGCTCTGGAAAAATTCTGACAGGTATGGCAGGTACACGCTGAATCGACAGGGCGAGGATCATCGCGATGCACCGCATTTCGTAACCTGAGCACCCCATGACGCGTAAACAAATGGGCATTACGCGCATTACGCGTGGGCATCACACAATCAAACATATCGATGCCCCGACAAACCGCTTCGACGATATCTTCAGGCTTACCCACACCCATCACATAGCGAGGCCGATCCACCGGCATCAAAGGAGCAATCGTATCCAGAATGGTCAGCATTTCTTCTTTAGGTTCTCCCACCGAAAGACCGCCCAGTGCATACCCATCGAAGCCTATCTCAACCAGAGACTGCAAGGAACGTCGTCGCAAGTCAGCATACATACCTCCTTGCACGATGCCAAAGAGGGCATGGGGATTACCTCTGTGGGCTTCCCATGATCGCTTGGCCCAACGCAAACTCAACTCCATGGACTCCTCAGCTTGAGCATAGGTTGCTGGATAAGGCGTGCATTCATCGAAGATCATGACAATATCGGAGCCAAGATCCCTCTGGATTTGCATGGAAATTTCCGGGCTCAAAAAAACTTTGGCGCCATCAATGGGGGACTGAAAACTTACCCCCTCCTCGTGAATTTTTCTAAGTGCACCTAAACTAAAAACCTGAAATCCACCTGAATCCGTCAGAATCGGGCCAGACCACTGCATAAAATCATGCAAATCGCCATGGCGGCGTATAACCTCAGTACCTGGACGTAGCCATAAATGAAAGGTGTTGCCCAAAACAATTTCTGCACCTATCTCTTTCAGATCACGAGGCAGCATCCCCTTCACGGAGCCATAGGTACCTACCGGCATGAAGGCAGGGGTCTGCACAACACCTCGAGCAAAGGTCATCGTTCCGCGACGTGCCTTGCCCTCTGTAGCCAGCAGTTCAAACTGCATGACGATCTCCCTGACGCACCAGAAACATCGCATCCCCATAACTGAAAAACCGATAACCTTGTGCAACGGCACAACGATAGGCATTGAGCATGCGATCCCTGCCCACGAAGGCGGCGACCAGCATCAACAAAGTCGATCGAGGCAAATGAAAATTGGTGATCATGGCATCAACGACCCTGTATCGGTATCCCGGACGAATAAAAATTGAGGTTTCATCCCGCATAGCCTGCAGCATCCCCGAAGCGGCAGCCGACTCCAAGGCCCTGGCAGAGGTGCTACCCACAGCGATAACACGCCCCCCGCGATGGCGGCATTGCTGAATAGCCTCTACGGTAGCTTCGGGAACATCCAGCCATTCCTGATGCATGACATGATCTTCAAGACGGATTGCTCGAACCGGCTGAAACGTCCCGGCACCCACATGCAAAGTCACATAAGCCGATGCCACGCCCTGCTCTGCCAACTTATTTAAGAGCGGCTGATCAAAATGTAGTCCGGCCGTTGGAGCAGCTACAGAACCTGACACTTTGGCATAGACCGTCTGGTATCGTTCACGATCCATAAGCTCTTGAGCGCGGCCCAAATAGGGCGGCAGTGGGACCTCGCCTAACCGATCAAGAACGAGCGACACCCTTTCAGGAAATTCAAGACAGAAGAGTTCTCCATCCCTGCCTAACACCTTAACCGCTGATCCATCCTGAAGATAAATCACTGAATCTGGACGAGGAGCCTTGCTGGCTTTCAGATGCGCTCGCGCGCGGCAAGGAGCATCGATCCGTTCTATCAACATTTCAACCTGACCGCCCGTCGCTTTCCTACCGAATAACCGTGCTGCCATCACCTGGGTATTATTAAAAACCAGCAAATCTTCAGGACGAATAAATTGAGGCAAATCCGTGAAACGTTGATGATGCAAAACGGCATCTTCCACAACCAGCAAGCGCGAGCCACTACGCTCGCTTGAGGGGTATCGAGCGATCAACTCATCTGGCAGCTCATAATCAAAATCATCAACCAACATAGGATCTGCGCCTGTAAAGGGCGCAAATTGTACCAGAACATGGACAAAAACAGGATTGCTTGTTGAGGTACTTCTTGACCGCTGAATTTTTACGACCTTAAGTGAACTACTCGGGCCTAAAGGCACCGAGCTTCCAGCGAGATAGCCGCTTTCTTTTTTGACGGACAAACCGCCGCACGGGTCACTTTCGTTTCCCGCGTCTTACATGGCTTGGCGTCCGTCCCTGTCGAAGTCAGCACGTTGCCGCGCCGTCCCGACAACCCCGTTCCGGGGTGCAGAATCAGTTGAATTGCCCGCTTTCGGATAACCAGCGCAGCATTGTGATCCGCGTTATCCGTATGGCCACATCGTTGACAACGGAACGCCGACTGGGTTTGTCGGTTGTCCGGGTGAATGTATCCGCAGGCGGCACATTCGCGGCTGGTGTTGATGGGTGAGACCTTGAAAACCGGCTTGCCTTTGCGCTCGGCCTTGTAGGTCAGGTATTCCTCGAGTTTGTACAGGCCTGCACCTAGCAACGCCCGGTTGAGACCGGACTTGGCTGAGGCGTTGTTGCGAAGCCATTTGCCGGTCTGCTCGCATAGTTTTGGCTTAGCCCGTTTCGTCATCGACTTGAGTTTTAAGTCCTCCATAACAATGACTTGCGAGCTATCCACCACCTGACGCGACGCCCAGTGCAGAAAGTCCTTGCGAGCGTTCGCGGTCTGGCAATGCAGCGAAGCAATCCGGCGCTTGGTTTGCTCTCGGCGGTTGGAGCCTTTCTGCTGCCGCGCTAACTTGCGCTGGCACCGCTTCAGATATTTCTCGCGCCCTTCTTGTTTAGCGATCACCGCTTGGCGTGGCAGGTAGGCTTTGTCCTGAGTCTGCACCGGACGCGCCACACCCCGATCAATGCCGGTGATAACGTGTTTCAGTTGCTCGGCACTGCACTGCTGTAACCACTTCAGGTGATCGTTGTTGGTCGTGTCTGGTGCGATATGCCCGTCATCGTAGCTAAAAGAGACTGTCCACCGACCGCTATTCTTGCGAATCCAGATCGAGGCCGGAAGCTGGTCTTGGCGAGGCTTGCGGTGCCAGTTGACCTTCAGCTCTCCCAAGTTGTTTCGCTTGGTGCCGATGTACAGTTTCCACTGGCCATTAATCTTTTCGAGGCGAAACAGCTCGTTGGTGAGCCACAGGTAGCCCGTGCCATCGCGCTTTTTGCGCTGAGGACGACCACAGCCGCCTTTGAGGAATTTCTGGTAGGTCTGATACCAGATCGCGGCGCTGTTGCGCAGAAGCTGAGACGGGCAATCCTTGAGCCAGGGTGTCAGCTCGGTCTTGTACTGCGAATAACCCTGATCTATGGGCGGATACGTGCCGACCGGCAAGCACCACGCAGCAAACTTACGCAGGTATCGGTCCTCTTCGGTCTTGGCATTCCATACCACGCGGGTACAGCCCATCCACTGCGAGAAGACTTGCGCCTGATCGCTGTTGGGTTCTGCCTGGTATTGGATGCCTGTGAGCATTTAAAAACACTTCCATTAAAAACTTTAACTGATTATACTTTGATCAAACAACACAGGCTAGTATTTAATGAATGATTTTGACTGGAGAACCGGTAGAACCTGTGTTTTTAAATGCTTTTATCATCTAGTCTTTGTTCCAAAATACAGGCGCGAGGTGTTCACTGCCGACATGCTGGATAGGCTAGAGGTGGTCTACAGGGAAACCTGCAAACAAATGGGGGGCGAACTGATCGAATTTGGCGGAGAGGAGGATCATTTGCATCTCATGGTAAACATTCCGCCGAGTAAATCGGTCAGTAATTTCGTTGGTAAACTCAAAGGTAAGAGCGCCTATGTACTGCGCAACGAATTCTGGCCTGATGTAAGCAAAAAGTTGTGGGGCGAACACTTCTGGTCGCCCTCCTATTGCGCGGTAACCTGTGGAGGTGCGCCGCTAGATGTTGTGCGTAGGTATGTGGAAGATCAGAAACGACCCCCATCAGAGCGGTCGGTAAAGCACTCCGCTTCGGTATCAGGCGACCTGCACCCAAGGCGGAGAAGCCGCTAACTCGGAGCTACCCCTGAACCCATTGGGGTCTACGGAAAGCACCCAAGATTGCGCGGCTAATTTTGTTCAATAAATGACAACGGCTCATGCTTTCTTCAGAAAACAGGTTTTAAGCACCAATCCTTTGACCTTCTCAGCATTACACTCAATTTCTTCTTCATCCGAAGTCAATCGTATGTTCTTAATGATGGTCCCTCGCTTTAAAGTCACAGAGGTTCCCTTGACCTTAAGATCCTTAATGACCATGACTGAATCACCTGCATTAAGCAGAGTACCATTGCTGTCTTTAACGTCCACAAGTTCTCCTCTCGTTCATCCCCTACCCTTCACATGACATAAAAGGCCCATCTATTAACCGGGCCAGCATAGACCCACGTGATCGATATCAGCGACGTTGTGCCACAACGACAGCCTCATTGCCTTGCGCAAACAGATAAACCTGACCTGACATTCCCATGCTTTTAAAAGCACCCAGAATTTCATCCGGCCTTAAAAAATGATTACCCTGAACATGCTCACTGATATTTTGAAAAGCCATACCTTGGCGACCAGGATCACGTAACAGGGCACGTTCATCTGGCCAGGCTGGTTCCCAGATAGCTATATAGCCATCTGGCTTTAGGTTGTCACGCAACC